>JALRLA010000231.1 GCA_023254645.1 Bacteroidia bacterium | reverse complement strand
TGACCTTCGGGTTATGAGCCCGACGAGCTACCACTGCTCCATCCCGCGATATGTTTTGTAGCCCGTA
The DNA here is from genome assembly GCA_023254645.1 of Bacteroidia bacterium. GTDB lineage: Bacteria > Bacteroidota > Bacteroidia > NS11-12g > UBA955 > JALRLA01. The sequence goes on along the minus strand of JALRLA010000231.1, from coordinate 3,484 downwards.
GGGGAATCGAACCCCTCTTTCATCCGTGAAAGGGACGTGTCCTAGCCGATAGACGAACGGGCCAATCGGGCTGCAAAAATAGCGAGATTTTGTGATTTGCAAAGCATTTTGAAAAAATTCACCAAAGAACTTCGCCTGTACCTTTGGGGCATGCGTCTGCCGCTAATTCTATTGCTCGCAGCAACTTCTTTTGGCCTCAAGGCTCAACTGCTGTACACCTATTTACAGGCTGATCCTGTGGCGCTGACCCTAGGCCAGGAATACCACCCCAATGACCGAACGGGATACGGAGCTTTGCTCAAAATTGGCTCGACCCAGAACTTTTCGATGATGCCCTCGGGCTACATGCGCTTTCGGGAGCATTTTGTCTATGGGGCTTACATTCAGCGCAAGTTTCGAGGCGACGTGACCATTTTCGGTCGTGAGAAGCACCCCTTGGATTCAGGGGCTATCGTGATTTCCATCTTGCCTCCTGTCAAATGGGTTTGGGATTTGGGCATTCGCGGCGGATACGTAACGACCATTGACCACAACCCCAAGCACGGCTTTTCACATGGCAACGCCATTTTGGCTTTTGCGGGAGTCAGAAGGCAATTGAACCCCTGGTTTCAGTTGGGAACAGAATTTGGAGCGGGTGTGCACCAAGAAGCGATGATCTATGCTGGAACGATTCAATTTAGGGCTTCGATTTACACGCCCTATTTGAACCCGGCGAATTGGTAATTAGGCGTCGTTGTGCTCGCGGCGAGTAGCATCGCCCCACAAGTCTTCCAAGCCGTAGAAGGCACGCTTCTCTTCGCTGAAAACATGCACAACCACGTTGATGTAATCGAGCAGTACCCAGTCGCTTTCTTGTTTGCCCTCTCGGTGAGCGGGTCGGTCGCCCACTGTTTTGCGCACCACTTCTTCTACGCTGTCGGCCAAGGCATCAACCTGACGATTGGAGGTGCCGTGTGCAATGACAAAGAAGTCGGCAAAAGCAGAACCCACACTGCGCAGATCCAAGGAAACAATGTTGTGTCCTTTTTTTTCCTGAAGGCCAGCGACCACGGCCGCTACCAATGAGTCAATTGAAACTTCGCTTTTCTTCGCCATTTGGGTCATCTTTGCTGCAAAGAACGCTATTTTGACGCAGTTTCAGGGCATTGATTGGGTAGGAGATTGGCTGGTGGCCAGTGTCGATTCGTGCGATTCGACCATGATCGCTATCGATGATCTGGTTCGTCAATCGCCTGAGCATTCCATTTTCCTGTATACGTTTGGTCAGAAGACTGGTCGGGGCCAAATGGGACGAAGCTGGCAAGATGAACCGGGAAAATCACTGGCCTTGACACTGGCTTATCCGCAGGGAGCATTGCCAAAAAACACCGATTGGGTGGCCCTCAATAAGCAGTTGTCGGCCTCGGCTTTGATGGCGTTGCAGAGGGTTTGCCAGGAGCCCTTGCTGCTCAAGTGGCCGAACGATGTGTACCGCGGCACGGGGAAACTAGCGGGCATTTTGCAAGAATTGCGCTCTGACCATTTACTATTCGGAATTGGAGTAAACCTGTACGAACGAAATTGGCCTGGAGGAGTCAACGGGGCGGCCCTGTGGTCTTCAGATAAAGGCGTTGTCGGCGAATTGTTGGGGAGCTTGCAGCACCACATGGCTCTGCCCCAGGTACTGGCCATGCCGGTTGATGGGTTCAACAAGGCCTTGATGTTCATGGGCGAGACCGTGCAAATTCAATGGGCTTCAGGGGCCATTCAAGAGGCCGTTTTTTGCGGCGTAGACGAGCGAGGCTCGGCCATTTTGGAGATGGAGAATCAACGTCGAGCCTACGCCCATGGCCAAGTTCGTTTGCTGCCCCCCAAGGGTTAATGTGACCGCGTACTGACTGAGCTCATGCAACTTTTTCCGAGAAATTGCGTCTATATTTCAACTGCTTATGCCTGAATTGACTCCTCCTGCTGTTCAACGCCGAACCAATACCACCCTGGATGCCTACACGGGCACTTTTGGGCGTTCAGAGGTTTTGCATTTGCTTCGCCGAACCTTGTTTGGGTTTGATTTTGCCCAGATCAAATCGTTCGAATCCAAAACGCTGGAGCAAGCGGTTGACACTTTATTGACTGCGCCCAGCACCGCCCCGACTCCCCCGCTGAACAATTACAGTTTGCGCACCAACGACCCCAATGTGGCCTTTGGCGATACCTGGGTGAATGCGCCATTTGACGTCAATTTTGAAAATCAGCGCAAGTTCAGTTTGAAGGCTTGGTTGTTTCAGCAGACCCAAACCAAGACCGATTCGCTGCACGAGAAGATGTCGCTGTTTTGGCACCACCACTTTGCCACCGAAACCTTGGTGGTCAATTTGGCGGTGAACTCATACGCCCACCATTCGCTCTTGCGCACACACGCTTTCGGCAATTTCAAATCGTTCGTTCGCGCCGTCACCATTGACTCGGCCATGCTCGATTATTTGAACGGTCGCTTGAATACCAAGCGCGCACCTGATGAAAACTATGCCCGCGAATTGCAGGAACTGTTCACCTTGGGCAAAGGAGCTGATTCCCTCTACACCGAAGATGATGTCAAGGCCATGGCCCGAGTATTGACTGGATGGACCATCAACTTCCTGAACAAACCCTACAACAGCGCCTTTGTGGCGACCAACCACGACAGCAACGACAAGTTGTTCAGCTCTTTTTACGGGAATACCATTCTGAAGGGCCAGATTGGAGCCACTGCCGGCGATAAAGAGCTCAACGATCTGATGGACATGCTCTTTGCAAAAGACACCGTCATTGCCAAGCACATTTGCCGCAAGTTGTACCGCATGTTCGTGTACTACGAGATCAGCAGCGACGAAGAGACCAAGATCATTGAACCCCTAGCGCAATATTTCATTGATCAGGGCTGGGAAATCAAGCCGGTTTTGAAAAAGCTGTTCATGAGCGAACACTTCTTTGACAACTTGAACCGCAGCTGCATCATCAAGGACCCCATCAGCCATTTGGCTGGTTTCCTGATCCAAACCAAGCCCGAGTACCCGACCAACGATGTCGATACCGAATACAGCATTTACCAATTGGGTCGCTATTACGGCGAACTGATTCAGCTGGATTTGGGCGACCCGCCAAGTGTGGCCGGTTGGCCGGCTTGGTACCAAACGCCCATGTACCACCGTACTTGGATGAATGCCGATACCTTCCCTAAGCGCAACCAGTTTTGCGACTATCTCTTATACATTGGTTATCCCAAAAATGGGTTCACCTTTAAGGTCGATGTGGTTGATGTAGCCCTTCAAACGTCCAATCCTGGTAGCGCTGATGATTTGATTGCTGACCTCACCCAATGGATGCTGGCCATGCCCTTGACCACGGCAAAAATCGCCGAACTGAAGGCCATTTTGCTGCCTGGAGGCATTCCTGACTACAATTGGAGTGACGCTTGGTACGCCGCCAATGACCCCACGAATTCCGAACATACATCCCAACTGGC
>JALRLA010000189.1 GCA_023254645.1 Bacteroidia bacterium | reverse complement strand
GGTGATCGATCATATCGGAATAACTCACCGTCGAGCGCTGCCCTGAAACAGACAAGGGATAACTCACCATGGCGAAGCTGGTATCAGCCATCCAGGCTGAAAAAGGAGTAGCGTAATTGCTAAAAATACTCTTGTCTAAGTCGTCGTTCCAGTCGCCCAATACTACCCCTTTGACAGCACCTTGATCGAGTATGTATGCCTTCATTGCTTCCATGGCCCGCTTGCGTCGATCCCAGGCTGTGGCCTTAGAAGCCGTACTTCCCGTATTGGCTTTCAAATGAATGACCCAAGCCACCAGCGTGTCGTATTTTCCGTTTAGGGTGCAAGCCAAACCTACTTCCAAGGGCAAGCGGCCGCTGGCAAATTCATAATCATAGACCTGCAGAATGTGCTTGCTCCAAAGCAGGGTAAACTCTGACTTTTTGTACAGCAAAGCCGTCTTTTGCGACTGGCTCCAGGTGCTGATCACCGCTCCATAGTCGGGCAATTGTTGTTGCAAATCGGCCCAATAGGCGGCATTTGAAATTTCGCACAAACCCCAAAGGTCCAAGTCGGCATTTTTGATCAAAGCCGCTGCATTGTTCAACTGGGTCACCTCCGAACTCGGGCCGTTGCTGGCATCTCCGAACCATTCAATGTTCCAGGAAGCAATGTCCAAACGATCGCCTGATCCGATTTTGGGTACTTGTGACGACAAGTTCGCAGCAGCCAATAGGCCCAGTGCCAACAGCATCAGGCTCTTTCTCACCATTCTCTTCATCAATTTCTTCGGTCAAATCCCCAATTCAATTTGCTGCGCAAGGTGTCCAAAAACTGAACAGAACTCAAGCGCATCAGTCGCAAGGGGTGGTCGGCCTTTCGAATGGCCATGTGTACGTCTTCGGTAATGCTCTGGCTTCGGGCATCCATAGAGGCCAAATAAGAGGTCGCTCGACCTTCGATTTCAAAGGAAATAACCGAGTTATCAGGCACCACGACTGGACGTACATTTAAGTTGTGCGGCGCAATGGGGGTGATAACAAAACTCTCACTTTTGGGAAACAGGATGGGACCGCCACAGCTAAGCGAATAGCCCGTTGAGCCCGATGGAGTGGAAACGATCAAACCATCGCTCCAATAGCTGTTCAAGAACTCTCCATTCATGTAGGCGTGTACCACAATCATGCTGGAGGTCTCCTTCTTGTGAATGACAAAATCATTCAAGGCAAAGTTGTAGTCAAATATCAGCGGATCAGAGGTTAACTGAAGCATGCTACGCTCTTCAATGACATAGTTTCCTTTGTCAATTTCGCTCAACACATCATCGATCGCGTCAGTCGTGGCACTGGCCAAAAAGCCCAAGCGACCCGTATTCAAGGCCAAAACCGGCACACGGCTATCGCGCACCAAATTCAAGGTATCCAGAATGGTTCCGTCTCCCCCAACACAGATCAAAACATCGACATCGCTACCGGGCTGTAAGTAATCA
>JALRLA010000161.1 GCA_023254645.1 Bacteroidia bacterium | reverse complement strand
ATTGTTTGCGGGCCATTCAGGCGTTGGAAAGAGCACCTTGCTGAACCGCTTGTTCCCCGAAGCTCAGGCCCGTGTTGGCGCAATTTCTGACCACCATGAAAAAGGAAAGCATACCACCACTTTTGCTGAATTGTTTCCTTTGAATGATGGCACCCAAATCATTGACACGCCTGGAATTCGAGATTTCGGTGTAGTCGACATACCCAAACATGAGCTGGCCCAATACATGCCGGAATTGAGGTCAAGATTGCCTCGCTGCCGATTCAACGACTGCCAGCACATCAACGAACCCGGTTGCGCGGTTCTGGAAGAGTTGAAAAACGAAACCCTGCCTTCTGAGCGTTATCATTCATACTTGAGCATGCTCAACGAAGAAGACATGTTTGCATGAGAAAACTGGCCCTATTCATATTGACCTTGGTATCTCTCATCGCCATCAGCTGTGAGAGAGACCCTTGGCTCGAAGGGCCCGTATCGCTCAAACCGTCTACCGATACCTTGTGGTTTGATACGCTGTTCACCCAAAAACCGGGTAGCAGCTACCCCATTTCGGTCACCAAAATCATTTCCATTCGCAACCCAGAAAACGCCTGGGTCAAGGCCGATTTCGAGTTGGCTGGTGGCAGTACTTCGGCCTTTCGCATCAATGTAGACGGCGTGGCAGGCCCTTCCATACAAGGCATTGAAATAGCCCCTCGCGATTCGGTATTTGTCTTTGTTCAGTGCAGCCTGGAGCCGAACAACAACACCCAACCGGCCATTGTTCTGGATTCCATTTTGGCCCGTGTCGGCGGCCGAGAATCACGAGTAATCTTGAGCGCATGGGGCTGGGATGCCCACTACGTACAAGATTCTGTACTTCCCTGCAACACCCGCTGGAGCAAGACAGACAAACCTTATGTGATTGTGGGAGATGTACTGGTTCGCCAAGGCTGCACCTTTACGATTGATCCCGGTGTCCAGATTTACGCCTCTGCCCGCACGGTTCTCTACGTCTTGGGCCAATTGAACTGGCAAGGCAGTCCTGGTGCTCCCATTCGCATTCGAGGCGATATTCCCTCTTACAAAACCGATTCTCTCCCCAACCAATGGGGCGGCATTTACTTGGTTCGAAACTCAGGCAATAGCATTTTGAAACACTGCGACATTCGCAATGCCAACGTCGGCATTCGAGTGGACTCCTTGCCCATTGCCGGAGGCTACAACTTGCGCATGGAAAGCACAAGGGTGAGTTATTGTGGCCAAGCCTGTGTGGCCGGAATCAACGCCAAGATCGAGGCCATCAACTGTCTGTTTACGGATGCCGGCAGCTATACCTTTTTAGGTCTGCTGGGGGGTCAATACAATCTCACACACTGCACGATGGCCGATAACGGCCGAATCGGCACGCGCCAAAAGGGGCACTTTGCCCTGACCAATTGCCTGCGCGATGGTTTGGGCCGCGTGGTCTCTACCGAGCCCATGCAGTGCAGCATGACCAATTGCATCGTCGAAGGCCCTCAGTGGGAGGAACTTCAATTTGACGCCGATGCTGGCGCTCCCTTTACCTTGAACTTCGGTTTCAATTTGATTCGCACGCGAAACGACGGCGGATACCTTCCTGCTTCCAACCACATCTTCAACCAAGACCCCTTGTTTGAGGCCCCATTAGGGGGCAATTACCGATTGCAAGCCGGATCTCCCGCCATTGACAAGGGCAGCAGCACCATTACGGTTGCACAAGATCTCACAGGCTTTGCCCGTACTGCACCCAATGATTTGGGTTGTTACGAATACCGTTAGCGTTTGGCCTTGAAAAAGGCCTGCATGATGCCTCGGCATTCCTCTTCAAGAACCCCGCCTACCACTTCCGTTTTGGGCCCAATGGCCGCCGGTGTTTTGCCTTGATACCCAAATTTGGGTTCACCAGCCCCGTACACAATTTTGGATAATCGCGCCCAGGAGATGGCTCCTGCACACATGGAACAAGGTTCGATGGTCACGTACAAGGTGCACTCATCCAAGAACTTGGTATCCAAACACTGGGCCGCAGCCGTAATGGCCAACATCTCAGCGTGAGCGGTCACGTCTTTCAAACGCTCGGTTTGGTTGTAGCCCTTGCCCACGATGCGCCGTTCATGCACCACCACTGCTCCAATGGGAACTTCATCTTCATCGGCAGCCTGTTGGGCCAATTCCAAGGCTTTCTGCATGAAATACGCGTCGCTGAACAATTCCATAACGCGAGATTACGCCATTTTTTCAGGAACTTTGTTACGATAAGTATGCGCATAGGAATTGTCTTGTATCCCACCTTCGGTGGAAGCGGTGTTTTGGCAACCGAATTGGGGAAAGCCCTAGCCAGCGAAGGACACGAGGTTCATTTCATTTCCTACAACCAGCCCGCACGATTGGACTTTTTCTCTCCGGGCATTTTCTACCACGAGGTCAGCATACCCCAATATCCGCTGTTTGAATATGCCCCCTACGAAACCGCATTGGCTGGCAAGATGGTCGACATTGTCAAGTCGGCCCACCTACAGTTGTTGCATGTGCACTACGCCATTCCCCATGCCTCAGCAGCCTTGATGGCCAAAGCCATTCTCGCTCTTGAGGGCATTCGAATACCCGTCATCACGACCCTGCACGGCACCGACATCACCTTGGTAGGCCGGGAAGCCAGCTACGAACCCGTGGTGAGTTGGTCCATCAACCAAAGCGATGTAGTGACTGCGGTTTCAAAGAGCTTGAAACGCGACACCTACAGCCATTTTCATGTCAACCGAGACATTGAAGTGGTGCCCAACTTCATAGACTTTGACCGCTTCAGCAAGAAGCCCAAAGACCACTTCAAAAAGGCCATTTCTCCCAATGGAGAAAAGGTGCTCATCCATACCTCCAACTTTCGAAAAGTCAAACGTGTGGGAGACGTTTTACAGGTATTCCGCAAGGTATTGGACAAGATGCCGGCCCGTTTGCTCTTGATTGGAGATGGCCCCGAGCGAAGCAACATTGAAAGCCTGTGCCGCGATTTGCAGACCTGTGATCAGGTAAGTTTCTTGGGCAAACAAGAGGCCATTGAAGAGATCTTGAGCATTGGTGACTTGTTCCTCTTGCCCTCTCAAACCGAAAGTTTTGGATTGGCCGCCTTAGAAGCCATGGCCTGCGAGGTGCCCGTCATTTCTTCAAATGCTGGCGGCTTGCCCGAAGTCAACATCGAAGGAGAAACAGGATTCTTGGCCGATGTAGGCGATGTAGATCAAATGGCCGAAAAAGCATTGTACTTGCTTCAAAACGAAGATAAGTTGAAGCAATTCCGGGCCCACGCCTTGGCTCAAGCCCAACGATTTGATTTGAATTCCGTGTTGGGACAGTACGTCACATTGTACGAGAAAGCCTTGGCCGAATAAGCGCGAACTGACTGGACGGCCCTAGTTTCGTAGATGCCCGAGGTTTTCCTTGAAAAATTTCAAAGCGATGCCAATCTGATTCTCTACCGTTTTGGTGCTAATGTCCATAATTTCTGCTACTTCTTTATGGCTCAATCCATCGACCCGGCTCAGCAAGAACGCCTGTTTACACTTTTTGGGTAGCTGCTCGATCAAATGATTGAGCAACTTCTCGGTTTCCTTGGCCTCGATGAGATCAGAAGCTAAGGTAGATCCATTGATTTCAGGGACTTGATCGGGCATTTCCTCAAAGTCCAATTTGGCCTTGCGCAAGACATTCAAACAGCGATTCTTGACGGCCCTAAACAAGTAACTCTTCAGACCAGGATCGCTAAACATATCGGCTCTCTTGTCCCAAATGGACAGAAAAATGTCGTGCACCACTTCTTCGGCTTCTTCATGGTCGTTGAGAATATTCCGCGCAAAGGCCAGCAGACCAGGTCGATACTGTCTGAATACTTTTTCGAAGAGTTGTATATCCTGTTCCATATTAACCATGATCTGAAATGAATTGAATGCGAATCAACTGTAGTTCCTCTATCGAGAAATCACCGTCAAAATAGCGATTTGCTTTGTCTAAATCATCTTCTTCTGATGATTTTAAATAATCGTATACTTCTTGTAAAAGTTCTTCTTCCATGAATTGGTCTAAGAAATAATGCAGGTTCAGTTTGGAACCTGAGCCGACAATTTGTTCCATCTCATCGATCAGGCTATCAAAAGAAATCCCCAATTGCTTGGCAATATCAGGCAGATCAATCTTTTTGTCAATGTTTAAAATAATGCTGACTCGCTTGGCCGACTTTTCAGCATTTCCTTTCAAAACAATTTCAAAGGGGCGGTCGATTTCATTCGTTACCACATACTCCTGAATGTAATCCACAAAGGCTTGACCAAATTTCTGTGCCTTGTTCTTACCTACCCCGCTGATGTTGGCTATTTCCTCCAAACTAATGGGATACTTGGTGGCCATATCTTCCAGGCTGGGGTCACCAAAAATCACATAAGGAGGCAAACCCTTGTCTTTGGCCACTTTGCGACGCAAATCCTTCAAATGCTGCAACAAAACGGGGTCGGAAACTGAATCCAGTTTTACGCTTTCGAAGGCCTCCTCGCTTACATTTTGGAATTCCGTATCGATGGCCATTTCCAGGGCGTAGGGGTCCTCTATGTATTCAGCACCTTTGGCGCTCAAGCTGAGCAAACCATAGCGCTCAATGTTCTTCTTCAGGAAATTCTCCACCAGCGCCAGGCGCACGATTGATTTCCAGAACAACTTGTCTTTATCACTTCCAAAGCCAAAACCCGGCAGCTGATCGTGGCCGTAATCTTTGACGGTATCAGAGCGCTGGCCTATGCACAAATGCACCAAATGGGTCAGCGTAAATTCCCCTTTCAAACCTTTGACTACGCTGAGCATGGCTTGCATATCGGAGTCGACTCGGGTTTTTGCCTTCGGATGCGAGCAGTTGTCGCACATTTCGTTGCAATTCGATTGCTGAAACGATTCTCCAAAGTAATGCAGGAGCAATTTTCGACGGCACTGGGCACTTTCAGCGAAAGCCGCTGTTTCATTGATCAACAAATGCCCAATTTCCTGCTCGGCCACGGG
>JALRLA010000031.1 GCA_023254645.1 Bacteroidia bacterium | reverse complement strand
GTCATCGCCCACAAAGGGAATTACCAGCAGTACTTGCCCGAGGCCGTTCAGTTTTAACCGCGCGGTTTCAAGGGACGAATTTCCAGGTTGATGTTGTGGAAGTTGTCGGGGGTTTGTAGTGCAAACAAGATCTGTGAGGCTACGTCTTCGGGCATGAGCATGTTGTCATGGGCCTTGATGTGTTCGCTGTGACGGAAGAAGTCAGTTTTGACACTTCCAGGGTACACACAAGTAACTTTCACACCAAAATCGCGCACCTCTTTGTACAAGGCATCGCTGAATCCACGCACGGCAAATTTGGTTGCGCAGTAGGCTGAAACTTGTTGGTAGCCTTCCAAACCGGCGATAGAGGAAATGTTGATGATGTGGCCAGACCCTTGTTTTTTCATGGAGGGCAGGGCCAGTTTGCATCCGTAGAAAACACCACTCACGTTGGTGTCAAACAATTGGTGCCACTGCTCGAGTGAAAGGTCCTCGCAATAAGCAAAATAACCCAAACCGGCGTTGTTGATCAGCACATCAATGTGCCCATGAGCCTCCAACACCGTGTTGAAGGCCTTCTCCATTTGAGCAAAGTCTCGAACATCGGCCATCAAGCAGGTATATCGCTCGTGTTTGACGCTGCAACCGCTGCGGCACAAGCCGTAAACGACGGCTCCCGCCTCCAACAATTGTTTGACACATTCTTCACCTATGCCTTTATTGGCACCAGTCACTAAGGCTATTTTATTCTCGAGTTTCATGGATCTTTTTCAGTAACGCTTCAAACGAGGCTTCGGTTTGCGACCAGTCGAATTCTTGCGATTCGATGTTGCGCCCCAAGCGGCCGTGTTCGTAAGCTTTGTCGTAGTAATCTAGCAAGATGAGCATCCAGTCCATCATGCGATCTTCGGCCAGGGCCTCTTGGGCGGCTTTTTCGTGTTGTGGGCCCATTCGGCGCTGCAAGGCAGCTGTTTTTTCACTCAGCAAGGCCTTGTCGAAGTGACCATATTCGACCAGAAGGCGTTCTGCCCTTTGCTCTCGGCTGACTTCAAGGGCCAATACGGGAGCCTCTGATAGGGCCTTGTAAAACCCGTTGGGAAGGGCGCATTTGCCGATGTTTCGGCTCTCGTTTTCCACCCAAATGGGCGCCGTACCGTTCAGGCGTTGATGCCACCACAGGCTCAAGGCTAGGGTGTTTTCAAATTGTTCGTTGCTGGGCTGCTCTTTCTGTCCCAATCCTCCAAAGGCACTTCCCTTGTGATGGGCGAGGCCTTCTAGGTCCAAGGCGGGAATGCCTGCGGCTTGCAGACGGTGCAATAGTTCGGTTTTTCCCGATCCTGTGTGTCCCCCGAGCACTCTCATCGCCGGCGGATGCTGCAGTTGTTCCAAAGCCCAGGTTCGGTAAGTTTTGTATCCGCCTGTCAACAAATGAACGGGTTGGTTGTTCCAGGCCAGCAAGGTGGAGGCGATGTGAGAGCGCAAACCCCCGCGCCAGCAATGAATCAATACG
>JALRLA010000024.1 GCA_023254645.1 Bacteroidia bacterium | reverse complement strand
TGTTGGTATTGACCCCCGGCCATGGCCAAGAAGGCAGGGGAATAGGATATGGGCGTATGGGTTACGTGGGTGACGTGTTCTTCCCAGGTGGCGTAATCCAACCATACGATATCCATAGCGGCAATGCGGTTGTCGCTCAAGGTGAGGTTGCCCATTGCTGATAATTGATGCTGAGAACTGCGGTGCAAAAGCGCCTGTGATTCCAATTCCAAGCCAATGCGTTGAGAGCGATCAACATTGGTGCGCAAGGGGGTGCCGACATCGTTCACCCGGCCAGTCAAAACCAACTGGTCTTTGTAGAGCATAGCAAAGGCGTTCGCACTGAATTGAAAGCCTGATCGCAGCCATCGCCATCCCAATTCCAGATCGTCCAAGCGCTCGGGTCGCACGGCACTGGTACTGCCTCCATCGGTGTAATCGCTGCGTGCGGGTTCGCGGTGGGAACGACTCAATGACGCATACAATTGGTGGTGAGGACCTTGCTTTTCCCAGGCAATCTTGGGGTTGAAGAACTGGAATTGGTGTTGGAAATCAATGTCCAGTAAGTCATTGTCAGTGCCTAATCCTTGGTGAGCCACCATGCGTTGCTGAAGATCCAAACTCAGGTGTTGAAAAGGAGTAAGCTTGTGTCTGATTTTCACAAAAGCCGAAGCGTCAAACTTGTCACCTGTTGACTGGTAATAACGCAGGGCAGAAGCCAAGTCTGCCGTGCTGATAGCCGTGATGTCACCGTAGTGCTGCCCCTTGTACTGGCTGGCAAACAAACCCGCTTGAATTTGGGTCTTGACAAAGTCTCCTTGATAAGCCAAGTTGAACCCGAAAAGGTGATTTTGCAACCATCTTTGACGGGTGATGTCGCCAATCCACAGGGAGCTATCGACCGCCTGACCAACCCCATAGTCTTGCAAATTTCCCTGGGGTTTGAACTGCTCGAAGTAACCGGCTCCGTAGGTGTGAAACAAGGTAGAACTCAAGCGCTGATGGGCCGCGAGCGGCATGCTGCTGTACAGATGCGTGTGGTACTGGCCGTAATTATCGGTCTCGTTGGGATAGAGGTAGTAGTTGTATTGCTCGGACTTGCTATTGAACAAGTTGGCCGAGTCTTGGCTGTTTCGATAGGTGTAGCCCAGGTTGCGCTCGTAGTGATCGCGCAGGTCAGAAGAACTGCCCTTGTACTTTTCGATGGGAACTCCCCACCAGGCTTGGTAGGTCTTCTCTTTGCCTCCAAAATGGAGCAACTTGATGGGAATTTGCTTCTCCTTGCCGGCCAGGTAGGAGGCAGAGGCCCAATAACTCTGAAGCTCACTCGATGCACGGTCGATGAAACCATTCGAGTTGATGTTGGACAAGCGGATGTCAAAACTCCATCGCTCGCGAAGCAATCCGCTGCTGTGGCTGAGGCTGAATTTTTGGGTGCCGAATGAGCCGTAGCTCAAGTGCAACAAACTTTTGGCCTTTACCGAACTTTCGGTTTGGATGTTGACAGTGGCGCCAAAGGCTCCGGTTCCGTTCGTTGAAGAACCCACCCCTCGCTGTACTTGAACACTGGCCGCTGACTGGCTCAAATCAGGCATATTGACCCAGAAAACTCCTTGGCTCTCGGCGTCGTTGATGGGCACCCCATTGACGGTAACATTGGTGCGGGTAGCATCGCTTCCGCGCACTCGAATTCCGGTGTACCCCACTCCATTTCCCGCATCAGAGGTAATGAGCAAACTGGGTTGCCATTGAAGCAAGACGGGCAAATCACGCCCGGTTCCCTGAGCCAACAGATTAGCTCGGTCTACCTGGGTTTCGGCATAAGCGCGGCTCAATCCGCGGGTGCTCTGCACGAGGACGGCTTCAAGGGAAGCGCTGTCAGAGGTTGTTTGAGCTAAGCCTGAAGAGGCGGCAAATAAGGCGAGGGTAAAGACGGTCAATCTCATGGGTGTACTGGTTGCATTCGGTGTACCAGACCCCAGAGGGTTTGAGCATTTCCCTGCGCAGGCATTATCCTGATCAGGT
>JALRLA010000017.1 GCA_023254645.1 Bacteroidia bacterium | reverse complement strand
ACAAGGCCAAGGTGTCTCTCTTCTGCAAAATGGCCTCAACGACCGGCACCTGGTCCGGACGAAATTGGCTGTAACCCCAGTGTTTTTGAAGCAACACCAAGGCCGTTTGAAGATGTTGAGATCCTGAATCGGCCATGGTCTTTAGGATAAAACTCGACCGTCGTGCAGCCGAATTTCCCGGTCGCAGACCTCGGCCCAGGCTTGGTTGTGGGTCACCACTACAAAGGTTTGTTTGAAATCTCGCTTCAAATTCTGGAAGGCCTCGTGAACTTTAGCCGCATTCTCAGAATCGAGGTTACCACTGGGCTCATCGGCAAAAATCACCGCAGGTTTGTTGACCAAAGCACGGGCAATGGAAACGCGCTGCTGCTCCCCACCCGACAAGGCCAAAGGCTTGTGCTCCAATCGGTCGGCGAGCCCCAAATACTCCAACCAATGACGGGCTTGTGATTTGGCCTCCTTCCAAGAAGCCCCCCCTATCAAGGCCGGTATGCAGGCATTTTCGAGAGCCGTAAATTCAGGCAAAAGCTGATGAAATTGAAAGACAAAGCCCAAATCGCGGTTTCGAAAATGGGCCCGCTGCTTTTCATTCATGCTGGACAAGGTTTTGCCCGAAATACTCACCGTACCCGAGTCGGGCACATCCAAGCCTCCCAAAATGTGCAGCAGGGTACTTTTACCCGCTCCACTTTGACCAGTAATGGCCACCAGTTCTCCTTCAGAAATGCTCAAATCTAGGCCCTTGAGAACATCTACCGAACCATAACTTTTCTGTATTTCGCGACAATCAATCACAATGCTTGGCGTACGGTCCAAAGTTAATTAATTTTGCCCCGCATTCTAGCGAACCCCGCATGAACATTCACGAGTACCAAGCCAAAGAGATTTTAAAGACTTTCGGTGTAGCCGTCCAGAACGGATTTGTAGCCGAAACCGCCGAAGAAGCCAAAGCTGCCGCCGAGCGCGTCAAGACCGAATACGACAGCTCTTGGTGTGTTGTCAAAGCCCAGATCCACGCAGGTGGTCGTGGAAAAGGAAAGGTCATGGGCAGCGAGCAACGCGGTGTTCAAGTGGCCAAAAACCCCGAACAAGCGGCTGAAATCGCATCCAATCTATTGGGAGGCACGTTGGTGACCATTCAAACAGGCCCCAGCGGCAAGTTGGTGAGCAAAGTATTGGTGGCTCAAGACGTATTCTACCCTGGTCCTAACGAGCCCAAAGAATACTACATGAGCGTATTGTTGGATCGCGCTACCAAGCAAAATGTCATCATCTACACCACTGAAGGCGGTATGGACATTGAAGAAGTAGCCGAGCACAGCCCCGAGAAAATTCACAAAGAGTGGATCAACCCTGCGGTGGGTCTTCAAGGTTTCCAGGCTAGAAAAATTGCTTTCAACTTGGGCTTGGAGGGTACTGCCTTCAAAGAAATGGTCAAGTTCGTATCGGCTTTGTACAAAGCCTATGATGCAACTGATTCAGCCATGTTTGAAATCAACCCCGTGTTGAAAACCAGCGACGACAAAATCATTGCCGTTGACGCCAAGGTGAGCTTGGACGACAATGCCTTGTTCCGCCATAAAGATTTCGCTGCCTTGCGCGATTTGAGCGAAGAAGATCCTACTGAGGTTGAAGCCGGCAACTACAACTTGAACTACGTGAAGCTTGACGGCAACGTAGGCTGTATGGTAAACGGTGCAGGTTTGGCGATGGCGACCATGGACATCATCAAATTGTCTGGTGGTGAGCCCGCGAACTTCTTGGACGTGGGAGGTACTGCCAACGCCGAAACCGTAGAAGCAGGATTTCGCATCATCATGAGCGACCCCAATGTCAAAGCCATTTTGATCAACATTTTTGGCGGTATCGTTCGTTGTGATCGCGTGGCCAATGGCGTGGTAGAGGCCTACCGCAAAATCGGCGACATTCAGATCCCCATCATCGTTCGCTTGCAAGGTACCAACGCAGAAGAAGCCAAAAAGATCATCGACGAAAGTGGTCTTCAGGTATTCTCTGCCATTGCATTGAAAGAGGCAGCTGAGCTGGTAGAAAAAGTATTGAAGGGCTAATTGTCCAACCCACTACCCACCACAGGTTCTGTGGAGAGCCCTAGAGGCTTTTGTACGAATTTTGCAAAGACTTTCGCCATGCGCAAGCTTTTGCCTGTTTTCCTTTATTGTCTGATGGGTTCTGGGAGTTCGCTCGCTGGACCTGCCCATTTTCTTTCCATTCGGGATAGCACAGCTCAGCGCATCAAAGAATACGGGGCAGACATGGGGTTCAACTTCTCCATCTCCAACACCAGCCCCAACTGGACCGGTGGCGCAAACAACAACATCAACATCAACGGATTCATTCGCGCAAAGTACAACCTGACTCGAGCCAAAACCAGTTGGGACAACAGCTTGAATGTCAACCTCGGGAGCATTGCCAGCCGTCGCTTGGACAATTTCGGAAACCGCTATTGGAGCAACAAAAAGAGCTTAGACAACCTGTTTATAGATAGCAAATTTGGTCACAGTTTCAAGCAATACGACCTACTAACTTCTTATGGGGGTTTCAACTTGCAAACCCAGTTGTTGCCCGGCTATACCTATTCCCAAGATTTGCTCGGAAGAGACGTATCCAAACTCACGTCGAGCTTCATGAGCGTTGGCCAAGTTCAGATGGCGGTTGGATTGGAACTCAAACCCATCCCCAATTACTTCCTGCGACTGGGTTATTTCACCTTGAAGCAATCGTATGTATTGAATCAAAACCTGTACGCCTTGCGCAACACGGAAATGATCGCTCGCGTTTCAAAAGGAGAATACATCGACAATCAGCTCGGCGTTCAGCTCCAAATGGGCTATGAATTTGCTTTTGGCCCTGGGCAGGTGTATAAGGTCAAAACCAACTATCTGGGTTTTGCTCCCTATATCAGCCCCGCCCCCACTTTGGACAGCCGAATTGACCTTGGATTGAGCGCTCAACTCAGTGAGCACATCCAACTCAACTACACCCTGATTTCCATTTACGACCAAGACCTATTTCCTGTAGGACAAAGCGCGTGGATGAATTCCTGGGTGCTGGGAATTGGCTATATACGACAGTGGTAGGCCTCTTTTGCCCAATCTCGACGAGCCCTACGCTTGCATAGGAACATCCATCAACAAGAGCCGAGTACCAGGGCTAGTTCTCAGGGCCAATTGTTCATAGTTCCAGACGCCAATGGCGTCTCGGCGACCCAAGTTGTGGCCTTCAACTTCCACCGAACCCTCGAGCAAAAAGAGATAGGCTCCATTGCCCGACTTCTTAGACTCGTATATCAATTCAGTAGATTGATCAAACTCACCCATGCTGAACCAGGCATCTTGGTGTATCCATACGCCTTTGTCTTGCGCATTCGGTGACAAGACCACCGACAATTCATTGGGCTGGAGCAGATCTGCAATGGGTTTTTGATCGTATCGGGGAGTTAGATTCTTCGATCTTGGAAAGAGCCAAATCTGCAAAAATCGAACCTCCCGATCAGAGTTGGGATTGTATTCGGAATGGGTAATTCCCGTGCCTGCTGACATGACCTGGATTTCGCCTTCCTTGATTACCGAGCGATTGCCCATAGAATCGCGGTGTTCCAAATCACCTGACAAGGGAATGCTGATGATTTCCATGTTGTCATGTGGGTGAGTTCCAAAACCCATTCCAGGGGCCACCCAATCGTCATTCAGCACCCGCAAAGCCCCAAAGTGCATGCACTCAGGATTGTAGTAGGAAGCAAAACTAAAGCTATGGTAACTCTCCAACCAGCCGTGTTGGGCATGGCCGCGTTGATCAGCGGGAAACAAACGCAGGTTCATGCTGCAAACATAGGCCTAGATTTGTGGCTAGACCCTTAACCTGAATCAAGAAAATCAGCCTTCTACCTTGAATTCGCTGGTGGTGTGGAACACGATTGACTCATATTTCTCCTGGGCCATGCGAAGAATGAAGGCCGTCTCAGCTAAAAACACGGGATTCTGATCCTTGTCGTAGGCAATGTTGTTGCTGCGGTATTTCATGAAATCAGCCAAATCAGCGGCAGGTCCACTCATCCAGCAGGCCTTGTGAATGGCCCGCGGTTCGAATCGACACTTGGCCCCGTATTCATGCTCCAATCGGTACTGCAACACTTCAAATTGAAGCTCTCCCACCGTTCCCACAAACTTTCGGCTTCCGGGTTCCTGAATAAACAAGGAGGCCAATCCTTCGTCGGTCAGCTGCTGAATCCCTTTTTCAAGCTGCTTGCTCTTCATGGGGTCCAAGTTGATCAACTCTTTGAAAATTTCAGGAGAGAAACTCGGAATTCCCTTGAATTGAAGCTTTTCGCCCTCGGTCAGGGTATCGCCAATCTTGAAGTTTCCGGTATCGTACAGACCCACGACATCACCCGGATAGGCGTTGTCCATCACCTCCTTGCTATCGGCCAAAAACAGATAGGGGTTGGCAAATTTGAAATTCTTCTCCAAGCGGGTATGAGAATAGGGTTTGCCGCGTTCAAATCGACCGCTGCATACCCGTAAGAAGGCAATTCGATCTCGGTGACGAGGATCCAAATTCGCGTGAATTTTGAACACAAATCCGGTGAATTTGGCTTCTTCAGGAGCGACATCACGGGCGTTGGTCGGACGAGCCAACGGATTGGGGGCCAACTCCACAAACGTATCCAGCAACTCCTGCACACCAAAGTTGTTTAGGGCAGAGCCAAAGAACACAGGAGCGACATCGGCATCCAAATAGTCTTGTTTGTTCAAAGCACCGTAAACGCCGTCAACCAGTTCTGCATCTTCGCGCAACTTAGCAGAATCGCGCTCGTTTAGCATCTTATCCAATCGCTCGTCGTCCAATCCTTGAATGGCGATGACGTCATCGGCCTTTTTGGTCTTGCTACTCTCAAACAAGTTCAAACTTTGATCGGCCAAGAGATACACCCCTTTGAAATCACGGCCGCCATTGATGGGCCAACTCATGGGATGAACCTTGATGTTCAATTTCTCCTCTACCTCTTCCAACAACTCATAGGGATCTTTGCCGTCGCGGTCCATCTTATTGATGAATACAATCACAGGGGTCTTGCGCATTCGGCAGACCTCCATGAGGCGCTCGGTTTGTTCCTCTACTCCCTTAACGCAGTCGATGACCAAAATAACGCTGTCTACAGCAGTCAAGGTTCGGTAGGTGTCTTCGGCGAAATCTTTGTGACCCGGAGTATCCAAAATATTCACCCACTTGCCCTTATAGGGAAAGGTCATCACCGAAGTTGCCACCGAAATACCGCGCTGCTTTTCAATTTCCATGAAATCGGAAGCGGCCGTTTTGGTGATCTTGTTGGACTTAACGGCACCGGCCGTTTGGATCTGCCCACCAAACAAAAGAAACTTCTCCGTCAAGGTCGTTTTTCCCGCGTCAGGGTGTGAAATGATCGCAAAGGTCTTTCGCTTGGATATCTCGTTTTCGTAGGCCATAGGGACAATCAATTTGGACGCACTTTTCGCGAAATCTGCAAAAAGCTGGCCCAAAAAGTTTTGCAAAAGTAGCGATGCAAGCCCGCATTGGCCGGGGAAACCTTGAAAAGAAACCGAAAAGAAACAGTGAATTGGCCCTAATCCCGGCTTTTCTGCCGAAATTCGCGCAATTTTTTAGCACACATGAGCATTCGCAACATCGCCATCATCGCCCACGTTGACCACGGAAAAACCACCTTGGTTGACAAAATGTTACACCAAGCCCGCTTGTTTCGAGACAACCAAGAAGTTGGAGAATTGATCCTCGACAACAACGACTTGGAGCGCGAGCGAGGCATCACCATTTTGGCCAAAAACGTTTCTGTCAACTGGAAGGACGTCAAGATCAACATCATTGACACTCCCGGTCACGCCGATTTTGGTGGAGAGGTTGAGCGCGTATTGAACATGGCTGATGGCGTATTGCTATTGGTTGACGCATTTGAGGGCCCCATGCCCCAGACGCGTTTTGTGCTTCAAAAAGCCTTGGAGTTGGGCAAGAAAGCCATCGTTGTCATCAACAAAGTTGACAAACCCAACTGCGATCCCGAGCGCACGCACGACGATATTTTCGACCTGTTTTTCAACTTGGGTGCCAACGAAGAACAGCTGGACTTTACTACTATTTACGGTTCTGGCAAGCAAGGTTGGTTTGGCCCTGATTGGAACAAGCCTACCGAAGATTTGACCTTCTTGATGGATACCATCTTGGAAGTCGTTCCCGAGCCTGAAGTGACCGAAGGGACCGTTCAGTTGCAGGTTACCAGCTTGGATTACAGCAGCTTTACCGGCCGTATTGCTGTGGGTCGCTTAAAGCGCGGAGCCTTGAAAACTGGCCTACAGGTAGCCTTAGTTAAGCGCGATGGAAAAGTCGAGAAACACCGCATCAAGGAATTGTACACGTTCAGTGGGTTGGGCAAACAAAAGGTGGAACATGTGGTGGCTGGAGACATCTGCGCCATCACTGGTTTGGAAAACTTTGAAATCGGCGATACTGTGGCTGATGTAGAAAAGCCCGAGGCCCTGCCCGTATTGAAGATTGACGAGCCCACCATGAGCATGCTCTTTGCCATCAACAACTCTCCTTTCTTCGGCAAAGAAGGCAAATTTGTTACCTCCCAGCGCGTTCGCGACCGCTTGAACAAAGAGACTGAGAAAAACTTGGCTCTTCGCGTTCAAGAGACGGCATCAGCCGACCAGTTCTTGGTGTTTGGTCGCGGTGTCATGCACTTGGGTGTATTGGTCGAGACCATGCGCCGCGAGGGCTACGAACTTCAAGTGGGCCAGCCCCGAGTGATCATGAAAGAAATCGACGGCCAAACCTGTGAGCCTATCGAGGTTTTGACCGTTGACGTTCCCGAACACCACAGCGGCAAAGTCATTGAATACGTCAGCCAACGCAAGGGCGAAATGACCAGCATGCAGCCCAAAGGCGACATGGTTCGCGTGGAATTTGAAATTCCCTCCCGCGGATTAATGGGCCTCAGAAACAACTTGTTGACCGCCACCCAAGGGGAAGCCATCATGGCACACCGATTCAAGGCGTATGAACCTTACAAAGGAGAAATGCCAGGTCGCATCAACGGCGTATTGATCAACAAAGAAGCCGGTAGCACCACCGCCTATTCCATGGACAAATTGAAAGACCGCGGTACCTTCTTCTTGGAGCCTGGCGCGGATGTTTATGTGGGACAAATCATTGGAGAGCACATCAAGCCCGGTGACCTTGTCGTGAACATCACCACAGGAAAGCAGCTGACCAACTTCCGCGCCGCCGGTAAGGACGACAACAGCACCTTGCCCCCTCC
>JALRLA010000391.1 GCA_023254645.1 Bacteroidia bacterium | reverse complement strand
GTTCAGCTGGTTAGAATACATGCCTGTCACGCATGGGGTCGCGGGTTCGAGCCCCGTCCGGACCGCCTGATAAAAACCCCGCCTTTCGGCGGGGTTTTTTTATATTTGGCTGCATGAGCTTTTGGGAGAAGAATTTGCAGCGAATCGAAGGTTTGGTCTATGCCCTTATTATTTTAAGTGTTTCTAGCATTGTTTTAGAGACACATAAGGGGTTAAGTGCTGAATGGCATGTGGGCTTGAAAAAATTCGAGCTTTTTACCTACATCGTATTCACCGTTGAGTATGCCCTTCGTTTGGGTTTTGCCATTCGCCAAGGCCGGGTCAAGTCTTATGCCTTTTCCTTTTTCGGCATCATCGATTTGTTGGCCATTCTACCCTTCTTTTTACCCTTTATTATTGCTTTTGATGCTCGAGCCCTAAGAACATTACGCCTACTTCGAATGGTCAATTTAATTAAAATTGTACGCCATAGCATGGCAGTTAGGACCTTGGTTAAGGTGATCCAATCCATCAAAACGGAGCTGGGGCTTACCTTGTTTGCCAGCCTGGTTTTGGTGCTCATGGCGGGAATGATGATGTACTATGCCGAACACGAAACCCAGCCCGACGTGTTTACGAACATGAGTCAAGCCATTTGGTGGGCCATTGCAACATTGACGACTATAGGGTATGGAGATATCTATCCAATTACAGCCATAGGTAAGCTTTTAGCTTCTGTGGTCGCACTTATTGGTATAGGTTTAATAGCCATCCCAACTGGTTTGATTTCAGCGGCCTATGTAAAAGCCTTGAAAGACGATGCTCAATCGGCAGATACCAAGAAGGAGGAGTAGGGTTTACCCTTTACTGAGCCATCATTTGGGAAACGGTAAGTCCAGGTATGGCCTTTGTGTTCCAATGTTTTACTGAAATAGGTTGGAATTTGAGCACCCGTAGGTAAGGTTCTAATTGCTTGTCGATTGGGCAAGGGTTCAAATTCAACCACAACAAGTACTTGTACCGGGCCATGTTCAGCCATTTCTCGTTCCAAGTCTTCTAATCCTTTCCAGGGCCCCCGATTCAAAGACTCGTGCTGAAGGGCGCAGTTCAAATAACTAAAGGTCTGCCTCAAGGCTAGGGAGTCACACGCGAAATCAGCAGCGGGCGCCAAGTGCCCTTTGTCCCATTCGTTATTGGCATAGTCAGCATTGTTGGAGGTGTGCACGGAATCAACACTGTAAAAATTCAAGCCCGAGCGAGAGAATGTTCCTTCTGTGCATTGAACGGTGTACCAGAGGCGCTGAGGTTGCTCGAATGCCTCGTTGTATTCCACTTGAAAGATACCCGCATCGACATAACGCACTTGGGCAGACAAAGACGGCCCGAGCAGAATCATAGCTAAAAAGTTCAGCCAGTTTTTCATCAGAAAGTCAATTCATTGGACAAAACCCAAACTTGCCCGAAAATCCCAACGCTCAATACTCGGTCATGGTTTTCGGTCTGAATACGTGTCATGGAAGCCAAGTAATAATTGTCATATGTCATCAGGGTTTCGATGGCTAGCTGACTGGCTCCGCGGTTGATCAATTGCCCCAGTTTGGAAGCCAGATTGTCTTGAGTCTTCTCCGTGGTTTGGTTGCGTATTTCCGTGCGAACTGCTTCTTGGTGTTGGCTAAATTGGGGGTTGCTATACAAAGCCAAGCCTAGAATGAGAATGAACAATAACAATCGCATAAAGCAAGTTAGTGAAATTATTTGTGACCCCAGCGAAGCAGACTATAACCCAAAACGGCGGCCGTAGCGCTGGCGATCAACACGCTTAATTTGCCTAAATCTATCAAGAAATGATCGGTAAAGGCGAGGTTCGTCACGAACATAGCCATGGTGAACCCGATACCGCCCAAAAGGCCGGCACCCCACAACATGCGTAGGTTAATGTTGGGAGAAAGATAGGTGTAACCCAACTTGATGCTGAGCAAACTGAATCCCACAATACCCAGAGGTTTTCCTACTACCAAACCTAAGAAAATGCCAATCGATTCGGGGCCAAAAAAGTGCGAAAAGGTTTCGCTACTGATGGGGATGGCCGTGTTGGCCAAGGCAAACAGAGGCAGAATGAAAAAGGTAACTGGAGCGGCCAAGCTATGCTCCAATTTGTAGGACACTGTATGAGGTTTCCCGTCTTCGAAGGGAATGGCGAAAGCCAAAATGACTCCGGCCAAGGTGGCGTGAATGCCCGAGTGCATCATGGTCATCCACAGCAATAGACCCAAAGGTAAATAGACCCAAAGCGAGGTGACACCGCGTTTTTGGAGTAAGAATAATATGGCGGTAATCAAAGCGGCAGCTCCCAACCAAATCCAGTGAAATCCATGGCCGTAGAATATGGCGATGACGAAAATGGCACCCAGGTCATCGATGATGGCTAGGGCGGTCAAAAATACTTTCAAAGAGGGGGGGACTCGATTGCCCAGTAAGCTCATCAAAGCGATGGCAAAGGCGATGTCTGTAGCCGTGGGAATTCCAATGCCTCGCAAGGTTTCGGCTGAGCCCAAATTGCTCAAGAAGTAGATCATAGCGGGCACGGCCATTCCGCCTGCTGCAGCAATCACCGGCAAAAGAGCCTGCTTTCGGTTGCTCAACTCTCCTATGTAGAGTTCTCGTTCGATTTCCAAGCCGACCAATAGGAAGAAAATGGTCATCAAGGCATCGTTGATCCACTCTCCCAAACTGTGCTTTAAGTGCAGGCCAAAGGGTTCGCTTCCCAATTCGATGTGCCAGAGGGCCCGATAGGTATCGCCCCAACTGGAATTGGCCCAAAACAGGGACAGTATGGTGCAAATGATGAGCAGAATCCCAGCACTTTGTTGGCTTTGGTAGAACTCTTTGAAGAGGGTGGTAAGCCTGATGCGGGGAGTGGAATTGGTCTTGGCCATGGGTGTGCAAATTTAGCCATTATCGGCCAAACGACCGGTTGGGCCGATGCTTCTTTTGTCG
Source organism: Bacteroidia bacterium (assembly GCA_023254645.1). GTDB lineage: Bacteria > Bacteroidota > Bacteroidia > NS11-12g > UBA955 > JALRLA01. Next base: position 2,658 of record JALRLA010000391.1, on the reverse strand, counting down.
CTGAACAGGTTGATTTTGTCGCGGTTTTCGCCAATTGAAGGGGAATTGTGGTCCAATAGGCAGTTGGCTCGGTCCTGTACCGAACCTAAATTGCGAGCATCATGTATTTGCTGCTGTCGATACTATTCAGCTCCCTCATTTTTGTGATTTTTACCCATTGGGGTCAGCGCAAGGGGCACTTGTATCCGGTCATCTGGGTAAATTACGGCACATGCTTGCTGTTCGGTGAGGGATTTGGAAGTCTCATGGGCGAGGGCACTTGGAGAATGGACAACGTTCAAGATCCGGCCTTCCTGCTGTTGTTCAGCATGGGTTTGTTGTTTGTTGGAACCTTTTTGCTCATGGGTACAGCCACTCGTCGTGCGGGAGCGGCTTCGGCGGCAACCGCCACCAAATTGAGTTTGGTCATTCCCATGGGAGTAGCGGTTTGGTTATACGGAGAGCCATTGGGTTGGCCCCTTGTGATTTCTGTGCTATTGTCCGTCATCAGCATTGGCTTGTTTTCGGCTTCAGATGGTCTAAAGTTCGACCCCATATTGTTGGCCGTATTTGCAGGGGCTGGTTTGGTCGACGCGGCCTTGAATGCCATTCGACAGAGCTTTCATTCTGAGATGAACGATTGGCAGCAAAGTACCGTGATTTTTGGCTCGGCCTTTTTGTTTGGCAGCCTGGGATTGCTCAAGTCTGAATGGCGCCAACAATTTTCGAAATCGGCTGTAGGAATGGGCTTTCTTCTGGGTTTGGTGAACTTCTTTTCCATTGTTTTTCTCTTAAGAGGCTTGCATTTTTTTCAAGGGGTGACCGCTACCTTTTTCGCCTTTAACAACGTGGGGATTCTGGTGCTTACTAGCCTTGTCGCTTGGTTGTTTTTCAAACAGCCCATGGGTTTTTATCGGTGGATGGGACTGCTCGTTGCCGTATTGGCCATTGCTAGCGCTTTCTTCAATTTGCTCTGGACCTTGGCCTAATCCATGCTGTTTGACGATACCTATACCGAATTGGCTGAAGGTTCTGAAGCCCAATTGCGCGAAAAAGGAAGTCGATTCTTTGCATTTGCTTACCCTGTTCATTCTGAAGGAGAAATCAAAGAGCATTTGGCTGCCTTGCGGCTGAAATACCCCGATGCTACCCATCATGTCTATGCCTATGTTTTGGGGCCAGGTGGCGAGGCCCAAAGAGCCAATGATGATGGAGAGCCCAGCGGGTCTTCAGGCCGACCTGTCTTAAGGGCCATCCTTTCGGCGGGATTAACCAATACCTTGGTGGTGGTCGTGCGCTACTTTGGAGGAACCTTACTGGGCATTCCAGGCCTGATTGCTTCTTACGGTGGCGCGGCTGAACTAACCCTTCAATCGGCAGCCAAAAAGACCTGCTTGATCGAAGTGGAGTTCTCCATCGAAAGCGATTTTGAAAACGAGCAGGCCATACACCTGTTGCTCAGATCCTTCGAATTCCGCGTAGTGGATCGACAGTATGAAACTGGAGTTTTTTACAGAGTGGCCATTCGAAGAAACGATAGCATTCGATTTGAAAAGGCGGCATCAGAGGCCTATAAACTTTCTGTGAAATCAATACCGACAGATTGATTCATTGCTCGGCATCGCTTATGTTTGATTAACTATGAAAAGAAATTCTACTTTGGGATTGGCCATCGCTGCCTTCGCTTTGGTTTTGAGTGCTTGTTCAAGCCATTTGACAGTGGCCAAGCGCCATTACAACAAGGGTTGGAACATCTCTCTGGGTGGTGGTAAGAGCGGCCAATTTGAGAGAATTTCTAATCGTAATTATGCCACATCAGTAGTGCAAAACGAGAGGTTTAATGATGGTCAAACCTCTGATAATCAGGTTAATTGTTCAGTAAAATTTGTTGTAACAAAAGAATGTTCAGATCTGCCAAAAAAATCGAACTTAAAAAGCACACAATTCTCAAGCATAACATCACCACGGTCTGCTGAAAAAATCAAGTTGTCGAACAAAATAGAGTCCAAATTTTCACCTATTGAAGACCATTCTGAAACATCATCAAATTCAGGTCATAATCAATGGGTTGCATTGATTTTATGTGCAATTTTGGGATCTCTTGGAATTCATAGGTTTTATCTGGGCTATTACTTTTTAGGTGTAACAATGGTCATTTTTGCAATTCTCGGTCTAACTGCAAGTAAATTATTTTTCATTTGGTGGTTAGTGGATCTAATTCGTATCGTTACTGGAGGATTAGGGCCAGCAGATGGAAGTGGTTATGCAGAGGAAATTTAAGTTTAGGTTTGATTATCAAGCCTCAACCGAGCTTAAAGCCTGCTCCAACAGGAACATGAATTCGTTGTGTTCCACTTCATAGGCTCCAAACTGGGCAATGTGGGAGTTAAGGTATTGCGAATCCAATAATTCAAATCCTTGTTCCCGAAGAAATTCCACCAAAAACACCAAGCACAACTTGGAAGCATCGGTTCGTGTGTGGAACATGCTTTCTCCAAAAAAGGCGCGCCGCAGAGATACACCGTATAATCCGCCGACTAGTTCATCTCCGTCCCAGGCCTCAAAGCTGTGGGCCAGTCCTAGTCGGTTCAATTCGCAATAGGCTTGGATGATTTCTTCCGAAATCCAGGTGTCGTCAGCCCGCAATTCGGCGCAATTGCGAATCACCTGTTCAAAATT
>JALRLA010000388.1 GCA_023254645.1 Bacteroidia bacterium | reverse complement strand
TACCGTACTGAGTATTCAACTCGGTTCCGAAATTCTCGGGTTCGGTTTTGTGAGGAATGGCACGAATCACACGAATGTTGCGGCGACCGGCCAAATATTGGTTGGGATCGAGCTGCAAAGAGTCATCAGCCAAGATGGCATAACTCAATACCATGTAGTAGTAAGGCTTGAAGTCAACCAAACGAGTGCTCGCAGAGGTCGCAAACAAATCGTTCTTAATGGAATAACTGTGCTTTACACCTTTGTCAGCACCTTCAACCATGATGACGGGAACCAACTGTGACAACTTAGGATCGTACACGCGGTTGATGATCATATCGCGGCCGTTTTGAACGTCGGCTTGGAACAACAAACGGGCCTTGTCGATGTTCGTCAAGTCACCAGTGTTTACGGTTCCGTCTTTCAATTGGTAAACCAAGTATCCTTCGAAGGCATACGTCTTCTCTTGGTTGTTGGCGTCTTTGTACTTCTCGCGGTAGTTCTCCACCTTGGTAGAATTGGTGTTCAAGAACTTCATAACCAATTCAGATTCCAACTCTTGGATTTCAACATCGGGAGCGTTAGGACCGTCCAAAATTTTGAAATTGTTGTTGAACAAGGTCTGTGCCTTGTCAGAGGCCAATTGCAACAAACGCAAGGAACCTGTACCCAAGCAAGGAGCACCGGCACCGCCGCTGGTTGTGCGAGCCCAAACAACACCTACGGTGATGCGCTGAACCTGACCGGGACGCAACAAGAATGGACCTGTTGACTGAATGAAACGACGGTCACCAGGACGGTTACCTGCGCTCTTTTCATCCCAGCACTCACCTGCATACGCAGGATCGGTTGGGCCAGGGAACATGTAGTCGGCAGGTTGGCTACCACCGAAGCCTGTACCACCCCAAGTTACCGTTTGACCTCCAAGCCATTTACCTTGAAGCAAGTTATAGAACTCAGGAGCCTCACCAGGGTTACCGCGAATGGGGTCAGAATCGTTGTTGTAGTACATGAAGTGGCTCATGCCCATTTGATTGCCTGCTGTATCGGTAGGACCTTCAAAATAGTCAACACCAATGGTGGGAGGATTCAATCCATAACCCAAAACACCTTCGTCGTCGTCGTCACCGTTGTAACAGTATCCCAAACTGCGCCCTACGTCACAACCGACATAGTCATCAGCATAGTTACCCAAGTCAGCATCGACCCATTGGCCCATGTAACAGTCGTTCAAGGTGGTGAAACCACGGTTGATGATCTTGGTGGAATAGAAGGTCATGTTGTTAACCTCGTCATTCGTAGTAAACGCAAAGGCCGTGGTTTGGCACTCTACACCGATGGGCTGACCCTGTGTCTCAGAGTGAATGTTGCCCTTGTCGTTGTATACCCACCAAATGAACATGTCAGGCTGTTTATCGACACCGTTTTCCTCTGTGGGGCGGCGATCATCCAATACGGGGTGTTCACCCGCAAAGGGATCGTATACACCATCGGGAATGATTTCTTTGTAAG
>JALRLA010000327.1 GCA_023254645.1 Bacteroidia bacterium | reverse complement strand
CACCTTGCGCTAATGATCGAATGTTGGAGGCAAGGGTGTCGAACAATTCGGGTTCGGAATGTTCTTCGCTGAGGCAGAAAGTTGTCAGCTCAACGGCAAATGACAGCAATTGCTGCCTCCAAAATTGATCAGCCGGGCTTTGGGCGGTGTGCTCTGTATGAAGGGCTTGCACTTCACGAATGCGATTCAACCCTTGTCCCGCTTTGCGATGAAAAATGATTTCTAAAAATTGCCCAGGCTGGTAATAGGCGTTTTTATTTTGTTTGCCGTGTAAACCTTGTACCAAAAAAGAAAGAAGCCCGCATTCCTTCGTAAATAGCTTGACCACCGCCGAGTGATCGCTGTGCGGCACTTTGTGTAAGACGAGGGCTTCGGTTTTGATGAGCATAGCAGGGCCCCGCCCAAGCTAGGAGTTAGTCAACCCAATCGGCAATGAACAGATTGGTGTCTCGGGTTCCACCGTTGTTGCGGTTGCTCGAAAATACCAATTTTGTTCCGTCGGGGGAGAACATCGGGAAGGCATTGAAAATGCTCTCGCCCGTGATTTGTTCCAAACCCGTTCCATCGGTACCTATCATGTAAAGCTGAAAGTCGTATCCGCGGTCACTGTGGTGATTCGATGAAAAAATGATTTTCTCTTGAGATGGGTGAAAGAAAGGAGCCCAGTTGGCTTTGCCCAAATGGGTGATTTGCTTCAAATCAGATCCGTCTACATTCACCGTATAGATTTCCATGTTGGTAGGCTCTACCAAACCCTGTTTTAACAGGTCGACATAATGGGCGCTATCTTCGGGCGTATTGGGGCGTGAAGCTCGGAATACCAACTGCTTGGAATCGGGAGAGAAGAAGGCACCCCCGTCATAGCCCAAGCCGGAAGTGATTTGACGGGGATTGGAACCGTCGATGTCCATGATCCAAAGTTCCAAATCGCCGCTTCGGGTAGAAGTGAAAACAATCGATTGACCGTCGGGAGAAACCGTAGCCTCGGCATCGTAACCGGGTTCATCGGTGAGTTTTTTCACTATGTTGCCTTGCACGTCCGTTACATAGATATCAAAGGTCTCGTAAACAGGCCATACATAACGTCCGTGAGATTCTGGCACAGGAGGGCAGTCTCTGCCTCCCTCATGGGTAGAGGCATACAGCATGAGCTCATCTCCGGGCATGAAATAGGAGCAAGTGGTGCGTCCCATGCCGGTAGAAACCATCATCGGCTTCTCGGGCCCAACTGATTGCCCTGTGCTCTTATCGGTATGCAACCCAAGAGATTCAATAGGGCTGTAAAAAATTTGGTCGCATTCCAAGCCCCATTCCTTGTAATTGCTTTGAAAAACCAATTTTTGCCCGTCGAAGCTGAAATAGGCTTCTGCATTATCGCCGCCCAAAGTGAGTTGGCGCAAATTTTTCAAATGCTGGCCTTCGTTGACAGTAGCATTTTGTGCCGAAAGAGCAGAGATGCCCACGAAGCTCAAGAAGG
>JALRLA010000315.1 GCA_023254645.1 Bacteroidia bacterium | reverse complement strand
TGAACATCTCCAGCTTTGAATTTCTCCAATTCACCTTCGTACAAAATGCCCAAACTTTGGGCTTGGTTAAATTGCCATTCAAAAGCTTTTTTGTTCCGTTGAACACCTTCCCACAGCGCTTGCTGTTTGGCTAATAAATTCCGTCTTTTTTGCATCCAGGCCCACTCCAATTGGTATTGTTCCAATCGGGCCATCTCCATTTTCCCTTGGGCTTCACGAACGAATAGAGGACTTTGCACATATAGGCCAAATCGCTGGTTTTGATCATCGTACAAGGTGGTAGGCAGACTGGGCCACTGGTTTTGCAACCACTGGTATTTCAGATTGACATCGGGCAAGCGTTGGTTTCTCCAGAGATTCGCCTCTAGCTCTTTGCTATTGATCTTGTATTGGGCCAAATGAAAGGCGGGCGTTTGATCAATCCAGGAACTATCAGAATCGGTAAACGTGCGTATTTGTTCGCACCAAGGGTCGAGTGCCCCCATATGATTAGGGTCTGGGATGACCTCAGGCTTGAGAACTACAGGATTATTGCCGTCCCACAAATGCCTGGATATCCAGTAGCGGCCGGCAATTTCTTTGTATCTCGTTTCTTGAAATTTCGAGTTGTAAAAGGCATACTGAGCGTAGACTTCCATGGTATCCAAGGCATTGCAGGCTCCGTGCGAGAACAGTTCCCTCATGGCTTGTAGCCGATTCAGGCTCAATTCCAAGGCCTTTTCGGCCTGAATGCGCTGCATGTGTGCCTGAGTCCAAGCAATGTAGTCACGAGATACATCGGCCAATAGCTCGTTGATTTGTTGTCGTTGTTCCCAAATAGAAGCTCGGTTCAGCAATTGGGCTTTTTGAAATGCTGTCCTTCTGTAATCGGTGCTGAGGTTGCGCAATAGGGGTAGACTGATACCGTGGTAATAAAATCCAGCATCTGGAGTGGCTTGAGCGGGATTCGTGGCATCTCCGGTCATTTGTTCAAATCCGGTTTCATAACCAATGGCCCATCGGGTATATCCTTGTATAGACCATTGTTGGCCGTTGTAGTACTGCTTACCCGACAAGTCTTTGGAGAATTGTTGCCATGTGACAACGGGGTCAAATTGACCTCTCGCCGCTTGAAGGCTGGAAGCAGCACGATCGGGTTCAACTTGGGAAGATTTGGCCAGTGGATGCTCGCGAACAACCCATTCGAGAAGCTGACCCAAATACAGGCTACTGTCTGACTGCCATTGAGCCTTGAGGCCCATTGGAATAGTCAATACTGCAAAAATGAATAGCCACTTATTTTCCTTTTTTCTCATGGGGCTGTTTGCGATGATTGTGGTAGAAATCGGCGGGGAAGCCGTTGAGCTGCCGCCACAATTCGTACCACAAGGGTACTCGATTGAGCAACATGTAAGACCTCACTCCAACACCCACTTTGAGCGCTGCGGGCCACGATTTTTCACCTATGGGTTTGACTAGGATGCGATATTTGCCGTTTTCAGAGGGCATGTTGTCCTGACCGTAAATGACAGCTTTGAAAGTGCCAGTGGAAACATCTGGCCATCCGCTGAACACGAGGGTAGGCCATCCGTCGAACGCACACATCATCGTCACTCCCGTATCGACCAAAGGCATATCAGTGGGCGAGACGTACAGTTCAGCTCCCAAATCGGCTTCACCGGGAACGATGGTACATATGATTTCACCTTCTTTCAAGTTCTCACCTAGGCCGCTGGCCAAGGTTTGGGTAATGTAGCCGTCTTGTGGAGCCGTAATGGTGTAAAAACCATTTCTAATTTGGTAATTGCTCAAGGTGTTTCTTAGTTTGCTGATGTCAGCCTCAGTTTCCATTTGACTGGAAATAGACGTGAACCGATCTCCTTCTAGTTTGGATAATTTTTCAGCGTATTCGGCTCGCAAATTCCCACGTTCAAGAACAGCCATTTTGAGGCCGTTTTCGGCAATGTTGAGATCGGCGGCTTTGGCCAGGCGTTTGGCAATAGTCTCCTGCCATTTGACTCGTCTATTCTCAACTTCAAGTGGACTTTTGAAGTTGCGCAAGGCCAAGACGGAATCACGTTGGAACTGCTGTTGAGCGATGCTCTCCGATACTTTCAATGCCTCGAGTTCAGCCTGAATAGCTTGAATTTTTAGACGTTCTTGCTCGATTTTGGCCAAGGCTTTCTCTAAGCTCTGATCTCGACCCAATTCAATCTGCTGAATTTGGCTGTTGATGGCCCCGATTTTAGATCCATAACTCAAGAGTGAAGTCTCTTTGGCTTCAATTTGCAAACTGGTTTGATCCAGAAGTCCAGGATCCAAGTATTCACTCTTTACCTCTCCCAAAATGGCCAATGTATCGCCTTGATGGACGTAGTCACCTTCCTTTACATGCCAGGCTTCTATTTTACCTGCAATCATGGTTTGTACCCTTTGGGGTCTGTGCTCGGGTCTTAATGCGATGACGGTCCCAGTCACTTCTAAATTTTGGACCCATGGCAAGAATAAGAACAACAAAAACAATGCTGAGCCCCACGCAAAGCGTCTGCCCATTCTTTTGGATGTCCAAACACTATCACTAAATGCAATTCTCATAAGGTCCAGATGTCTAATGATTTCAAATGAGGGTCTTTTTCGGGCTTGCTGTCAGAGCGAATGGCCATGATTTTTTCAAAAGCGATATTGATGTCATACAAACTTTCAACGCTCATGATGAGCTTTTCGATGCTACCTAGCAATGTGATGACGACGATCTCGGCAGCCAAAAATTGACCCAAACTGATGCTTTGGTCAACCAAAAGTACGCTGCCCATGACCAGCATGACGGCAACCAAAAATACCCGCATGGTGACGGCTATGATGCTTTGGCGGTAAATGACCGCAAAATGTCGGCGTTTCCACAAAGCATATGACTCGATGTCTGAATCCAATTTCTTGATGATGTTAGCGGAGTCTTCTGCAGTGCCAGATTCGGATAATGCTCTCAATCCCGCAGCGGTTCTGAATTTGGAATTGCTTTCTTCTCGGGCAGAGTCTAAACCTCGTTTCCAGGTGATTTTTAAGGTGATGAATATGATGAACGCCACCAAAATTCCAAAAAATAGGAATACGACATGGTAGAGGCTCAAGATTAACAGTCCAAAAACAATTTGCAGGGAATGAGCCGTGAAGTCAACCAACAATTTCGACAGTGATTTTTGCAAGGTGACGATGTCCAAGAAAAAAGCAGTTTTCTCTTTGAATTCAGTCCCCGAAACTTCTTTTAGTTTGGCCAATATTCGCTGCTTGAATTGCAAGGCTACACGAACAAAAAGTTTGCGTTGAATGCTATCAAGGATACTGATTTGAGCCAATTTGGCAACACCTCCTAGGGTTACGGCTCCGACCAAAATCATGATGATGATGAGCCAGCTGGCGCTGAGTCTGCCGGCCATCACGAGCCCTACAATGGCCTGGATACCCAGTGGCAATGCCAATGAAATCAATCCAGCCAAGGCCGCATAGATGTATAAGAATCGAAGGTTTCGTTTTTCTTGGGTCAACAATGAAAGCCAAGAATTGAATACCGGCCTAAAATCTTCGTTAGGAGAATGGGGATTGGGTCGGTCCATGATTATATTAGAACAAATCTAAATAAGAATGGTTTAAGGCTTTGAATTAGGAGCGTCAAAATT
>JALRLA010000307.1 GCA_023254645.1 Bacteroidia bacterium | reverse complement strand
GTGTTGCTCACCGTGCAGATCGCCTGATGAATAGATGTCATCGTATTTGATGCGGTTGGTCAAGAAGACCCATTCAAACATGATGTCGGCACCCAAGATTTGACCCGTGCGGGGGTTAACGAAGCTAGGCCCGTATCCGCCGAAAGGAGGGTTGGGCGAGGAGGTCCAGCGTAAGACGTTGTAGCGAATGTCTCCAGCGTCCCAGTCGGCATCGTCGGGTTGAATTTCGATGCGAACGGCATTTTTGAAGCCCAGGGGTTCGAAGGCCTTGTTCCACTGAAGGGCAGCCTGGCGAATGGTTTCGCGCAACTCAACCGGAGTTGAGTTTTCGATCCACCAAGTGATGGGTTCAACGGGCTCGCTCACAGAGGCCGTCGGGTCTTTCTTTTCCAAATGCCAACGGTGAATCAAATCGCGGTAATTGGCCGCATCGGTAGAGGTCATGTCGTTGACCTGCTCGTTAAAAAAGCCAACGCGGTAATCGTCCAAACGGGGTTTGAAGTTGTTTTGGGGAACGGCAATGAAGCTGTGTTGCAGCAGAACGCTAACGCTGCGTGCATCGGTTACTTCCTCTCCACCATCTGCTTTGGGAGCGGGGTTGTCAAATACATAGCGAACGACCAAATCGGTGTTGGCGGGGTAATTGCGAATGCTCTCGTAACGGGTCTTGTCTTTGGCCAAATTGCCCAAACTAAAACCTTCCTCGCCGCGGCGACCACCGCTTTTTACAGCGTGCAGTTTTTCGGTTAGGAACAATTCATCGGCTGAAACCAACAGGGTGCCGTCGGGGTCTTGGGCCACGATCTTCTCGGCGGCAAGCACAGAGGCTGATATATTGGCATCGGCGCTCTTGGACAAAGCAGAAGAGGGGTCGAAATAGAAATTGGTGTTTTGCTGTTCGAACTCTATGCGTTCGTAGTAGCGATTGATGGTGAATATGCGCGAACCGCGGTATTGACCACGGTTGTGCCCCCCGGCCAACACGCCGTTTTCAGCATAGGTGAAGTGTATGAATTCTTGGCCCAACTGCTCAGGCTTGATGGCCATGTACAAATCGCCGTTAGCCGTGTCTTGGTATAGATCAAACAAGCCTCCTTGCTTGATGCAGGATTTGGTCTTTTCAGCCAGTGTAGGCGTCTTTTTCCCCTTGGGGGCTTCACTTTTGGGTTCGGCAGGAGCAGGAGTGGGCTTCTTTTTGGCCAACAGCGGATTCAAACTAGCTGTTAGGACCAAAGCAATCGTAGCAATTCGTCTCATGGTTAGGAGGGGCAATTTACGAATTGTCTGGTGGAAGTTTGATAGTAGCACTCTTTTGAAGAGTTATGATAATTTTGTCTTTCGTTGCTTGTTTGGTTTAAGTCATTTCATGACAAATTGTGTTATGGAATAATTCTTAAACGGTTGATTGATTAAGATCAAATCAGAGTTCCAATTAGACATAATTAATACCAATTCAACGTAATTTATATGAAAACGCTATACCTAATTGCATTCTCTGTTTATACAGTGAATCTCTACGCACAATCCAAGAATGACTTGAGATCGGAGATAGACCGTTTAAGACAGGACTCTTTTTTACAGGTACAGGAATACACAAATCTCAATAATTCTTATAAGCGTTTGTTGATTGAGAATGAGTCCATAAATCGGAGATTGTATTTCAGTGACTCATTGTTGGTTTCGCGCTCAAGTGAGATTGTAAACTTGAATCAAACGATAAGTTTGGTCCAGAACTCTAGCAGTGTGCTGATTTCGAATCTTGAAGAGCGAATTTCGATACTAGAAAGGACTAATGATTCCTTAAGAAGTATGTTGGAAGAGTTTTATAGTAGCGAGCCAGATACAATCAATTGGTACGTTGAGGGGTTGCAGTGGTCGAACATGGAATGCTACCTGAAATTGCCTGTTCCTAATAGGAGATTTTCTGAGCCTATTGGAAATACGCTACAGTCAATTGATGGGAAAATTAAAATCCAGGTATTGGCGAATCAAACAGATCAGTTTGGTAATGATGGTGGTCCAGAATTTTTTAGTTACAATGATGCAAGAAATTATTTTAAGACGGAATTAAGCGAAGAATGGGCTCCCAAATCAAAAGAACAAAGGTGTTTTTGGGGTGAAACGCATTCACATCAAATTGCAGCATATTTTGAATTTTATGATGAATTATCGAGTATGCAGGGAAGGGAATACGGGGAGCCAACTTGGTTATGGTCGAATACCATTGTTTTAAAAATAACCGCCCAAAAACAGGATATGGCAGAATTCATTCAGCTTGTTGAGTTTTTCGAGGAAAATCTAAATTCAGATTGTTTGGTCTGGGTAGATTAGATCGTTCCATTGTTTTGCTCGGTTCTTGGGAACCTCTCGGGTTCCAAAAAATGTACGGATTTGCTCGGTGCCTACGCGCCTCGCAGAACCCTACTACCCGAAATTCCGAGCGCCAAGAGCCGCGCGCTCCGCGCGCGCTCTTTTCATCGTACCCGCCCTCGCTTGCGTCTTCGACGCAGACTCGGTTTGGGCACAATGAAAAGAGCCGCAACATTCGTTGCGGCTCTTGGCGTTCTTGCGGACCCGTAGGGATTCGAACCCCAAACCTTCTGATCCGTAGTCAGATGCTCTATCCAGTTGAGCTACGGGTCCATGCCTTGCGAGAAAAGAAGGGTTGGGAACTCCTCTCGAAGGGGCTGCAAATATACAAAAAATCCCGCCTAGGCGGGATTTTTTGTAAAAATTTCTTAGAAAAATTAGGGGATTAATTTCAGCTCTACTCTGCGGTTTTCAGCACGAGCTTCAGGGGTTGTCCCATCTACACGGAAGTTAGTGGCACCGTAGCCTGTTATCTCCAATCTGGACTGAGGAATTCCTTGTTTGATTAGATATTGTTGAACGGTGGTTGCTCTTCTTTCGCTGAGCCATTGATTGAATGAATCTGACCCTTGGTCATCGGTGTAACCTTCAACCATCAACTTGGCATTTGGATACTTCTTCATCAATTTGGCAACTGTATTCAACGCTTCTTGTTGACCTTGGTTCATTACAGAGCTGTTCAAATCAAATTTGGGGAGTGTGCCTTTCAAAGCGGTCTTCAATTCAGCCAAGTCGTCCAGGGCAACTTCAAACTCCTCGACATCGCTATATTCCTCAACGGGTTCTTCAATAACAGGGCATCCTGCATTGTCTAAAGTACCGGCCTCGTTGGGGCAATTGTCTTTGTCGTTGGTGATGCCGTCACCGTCTGAATCAGGGCATCCCTCACCATTGGAGCCTTTTTCTTTGGGGCAGGCATCATCCTTGTCGGCTATACCATCGTTATCTGAGTCTGGGCAGCCTTGGGTGAATGCCTTGCCAGCATCATTAGGACAAACATCATCAATGTCGGGAACTCCATCATTGTCTGAATCTTTGGGACAACCGGTTTCCGTTAGGCTAGAAAAATATTTCGCAGTGGTGCCTGGACATTTGTCTTTTTTATTTTTAATACCATCTCCGTCATCGTCGGCTGCTACCAAAGGTATGCCGTACGAGAATTGAACATGTGGACCTGTCCAAAAAGCATAACCTGCATCAATTTTGAGTGCACCGTCCAAAACGAAATAGGAAAGACCTAAATCTTGACGACCCGTCAATGGGAATTTTTTAGGTTCTTTGGTCATCATGTCAAATAAGGCTCGTCCGTAATAAATATTCAATTTTGAATTAATGGAGTAGGTCACACCCAAATTATCAATTATTCGACCATGTGAATAACGTTCTAACGTTCCATAAAAACCGACATTTCCAATAGCCTGAGGGTAGGCGGCATGAAATCGAGTTATCATTTCACCATCGTAATTGTGTTCTGGGTTAGCTGAAGCAAAGCCTAAGCCTCCGCCTATGTAGAGCCGTTGAGCAGAGCCAAAATTCATGAACATCAAGAACAAGGCGAGTAGGAAATGAGATTTTTTCATAGTGTAAATTTGAATTCTATTTTGGAATGCGCAAAATTTAGATTTAAACAATTATGCGAAGTGTATTTTTTCTTAGTTTAGAATTTAGTATCAGTTTCGAAGTGTTTAACTCAATCCCAAAACCCCCAGCTCGGGCTTTTTGCCGTCTAGGAGCATTTCGGGATTTTCGAGCAGGGTTTTGACCATCACCAAGAAGCTGACGCTTTCGCGGCCGTCGATGATGCGGTGGTCGTAACTCAAGGCCAAGTACATCATGGGGCGAATGACGATTTGTCCGTTTTCTACCACGGGGCGTTCGACGATGTTGTGCATACCCAAAATACCGCTCTGTGGAGCGTTGATGATAGGCGTAGACATCATGGAACCGAATACACCACCGTTGGTGATCGTAAAGGTTCCACCAGTCATTTCGTCGATGGTGAGTTTGTTGTCACGGGCACGACTAGCTAGGCGCTTTATTTCGGCCTCGATTTGGGCCAAACTCATGCCTTCGGCGTTGCGAATGACGGGAACTACCAATCCGCGGGGGGCAGAAACAGCGATCGACACGTCGCAGTAGTCGTGGTAGACGATTTCATCACCCTCAATGCTAGCGTTTACGGCTTTCCATTCTTGCAAAGCCAAACACACGGCACGGGTGAAGAAACTCATGAAGCCGAGGTTCACCCCGTGCTTCTCTTGGAAATCTTTCTTGTATTGGGCCCGAAGGTCCATGATGGGCTTCATGTTCACCTCGTTGAACGTGGTGAGCATGGCCGTTTCGTTCTTGACTTGAACCAAACGGCGCGAAATGGTTTTGCGCAGATTGGTCATCTTCTCGCGTTGGTCTTCACGGCTGCCTGAGCCAGTAGAATATCCGCCGCCGGTAGAAGACTTACCACCACCCATGGAGACGATGGCTTCCAGTGCGTCGACTTTGGTGATGCGACCGTTGGAGCCGGTGCCTTTGACTTGAGCGGCATTCACGCCATACTCCTTCAAAAGTTTCAAGGCGATGGGGCTAGCGTTCACGTCGACATTGGCTGCCGCCGCTGCAACAGGAGCGGGAGCGGGTGCTGCCACAGGGGCAGGAGCTGCGGCCTCAACAGGCTTTTCAGCTGGGGCAGGAGCCGCCGCAGTAGCGGGTCTCTCAGCCTCGGTGTTGATCAGGGCGATCACAGACCCGACGGCTAAGGTGTCGCCAACGGCACCAATGAGTTTTTCCACCAAGCCTGCCTGTTCGGCGTTGACTTCAAAGGTGGCTTTGTCGCTTTCAAATTCGGCTATGGGGGCATCCATTTCCACCCAATCCCCTTCTTTTACAAGCCAGCTCGCGACGGTGACTTCGCTGACCGATTCCCCGGGGGCGGGTACGATAATTTCAATGGCCATGTGGTTTTATCCTTGGATAACTTCGACAAAGTTAGGGCATAGGGGCAACATGCGTCCGATTATCTTTGCATTCAGTCCCAAGTTTGGGACGCTCAAGCTATGAAAAGCGATGTTTTGATAATTGGAGGCGGAATTGTAGGCCTGGCGACGGCTTACCAGCTGCAGCAATTGAACCCTGGGCTGAAGGTACGGGTCTTGGACAAGGAAGAACGTGTTTCGGCTCACCAAACCGGCAACAACTCGGGTGTGATTCACTCCGGCATTTACTACAAGCCCGGTTCTTTGAAGGCCTTGAACTGCATCAGGGGATATGACATGCTCATCGCATTTTGCAAGGCTGAGAATATTCCCTTCGAATTGTGCGGAAAAGTCATAGTAGCGACGAAAAAATCGGAGATTCCCGCCTTGGAAGCCTTGTACCAACGCGGTATACAGAATGGCCTTAGCGGATTGCGCTTTTTGACCCGCGAAGAGGTCTTGGAATACGAACCTCATTGCACGGGCATCAAAGGCGTCTTTGTTCCCCAAACGGGCATCGTCAATTACCGCGAGGTGAGCGAGAAGCTGGCTGAGAAAATTCAGGCAGCCGGTGGTGAGATTTGCTTGGGCCAAAAGGTCGAGGCCATCGTAAAGGCCGCTGAAGGGGCCGTTGTCCATACCCAAAATGAACGTTACGAGACTCGTCTATTGGTGAATTGCGGCGGATTGTACTGCGACAAAATCGCCGAAATGGCCGGAGAGAAATTGAACCTAAAAATCATTCCTTTCAGAGGAGAGTATTACGCGTTGAAGCCGGAAAAGGCGAGCCTGGTGAAGAACCTGATTTACCCAGTGCCCGATCCCAATTTCCCCTTCTTGGGTGTTCATTTTACGCGCCGCATCAGCGGGGAAATTGAGGCAGGACCGAATGCCGTTTTCGCCTTTAAGCGAGAGGGTTACAAAAAGACCGATTTCAATTGGAAAGAATTTTGGGAGGCCTTTACCTGGCCTGGATTCCAAAAAGTGGCCCGCAAATACTGGAAGACGGGATTGGGAGAATACTACCGCAGTTTCTCCAAACCGGCCTTCACCAAGGCCTTGCAGGCCTTGGTGCCGGGCGTCCAAGAATCAGACCTCGAACCTGCAGGAGCCGGCGTGCGCGCCCAAGCCTGCGACAAAGACGGCGGTTTGATCGACGACTTTGCCATTCAAGAAAGCGATTGCATGGTGCACGTGCTGAACGCTCCATCGCCTGCCGCGACTTCTTCATTGAGCATTGGCCTGGAAGTAGCCGAGCGTGTCTTGAAAAAACTCTAAGCCATGAACGCCGGGCAGTTGGCCAGTATTTTGACCCGATTCGTACCCGCAGGGGCCGAACAATACTGCGCCGATCTGTTGGTCAAACACGGCATTCAGCTGCACATCAAACGTCCGAGAAGCACCAAGTTTGGTGACTACCGCCTGCCTGCGGCAGGCGAGCCCCACCGCATCAGCATCAACAAAGACCTGAACCCCAGGGCCTTTTTGGTCACCTTCTTGCACGAAGTGGCCCATTTGACAGCCTTTGAGCGTTATGGTCGACGCATTTCCCCGCATGGGGTCGAATGGAAATCGGAATTCCAGCGGGTGGCTCAGCCCGTATTCCAGGAATCTTGGCTGCCCAATGATGTGCAACAAGCCCTGCACCGTTACTTGCGCAACCCCAAGGCTTCGAGTTGCAGCGATCCACACCTCTATAAGGTCTTGCATGCCGGCGCTGAATCAGGCAAAACCCTGCTCGACGATTTGCAACCCGGGGCCGAATTTGCCATCAAAGACGGGCGCCGTTTTCAGGCCTTGGAAAAAAAGCGCACGCGTTGGCGTTGCAAAGAACTGGCTTCAGGAAAGATCTTCTTGGTTCCGGGTTTGATGGAGGTTCAGCCCTGAGTCGAAAACCATGCGGTTTTATGGCGTCGTCAGCCACTCATAGCTACTTCTCCTCGTGGTATTCCATCTCGGTATTGATGGCCCAGAGCGCGGTTTTGTCCAAGTCGCCGTCGGCTATCATGCGAGCGGCCTCCATGGCGGTTAGCATGCTGTGATCTTGGTTGTTG
>JALRLA010000271.1 GCA_023254645.1 Bacteroidia bacterium | reverse complement strand
TGTTTTAGAACCCATTTGTGATTTTTCTTCAGTGTCCGACCTGCGCTGCTTGCAGTAACGTTTAATTGAATGAGTCCTACATTTTTGGCGAAATAGTAATCAATATTGGTTACAAAATATAGATTGTCAAAAAAAGGATGATCAGTCATAGGATGCGACCTTGACGCCCTTGCCATGAAAACCCTGACGGTGTCAAAGGTGAAATTGTTTACGGTGTAATTGGTGAGTAGTTTTTTGTAGGTGGTATGACTCGGAGAGAGAGGGAATCGAACCCTCGCTTTTTGTATCTTTAAAGTGCTAGTTTATTTGATACCCGCTGCTAAAGCCTTGTAAATATAGGCTTTAGGCGGTCTTGTTTTGTTGTTTGGTGTGTAATATTTACTGAACGACAGAATGGAATCTCCGAGAATTCCAAAATAGTGTTCAGTAAATACTGAACAAATTTCGTGGAGTATAGAAGTCGTATTTCTTGTTCAATCATGTACCATGAAACACGGAAATAGCAAATACCCATTAGAATTAATGCTCGCGGTTTCAACGCGAAAAGAAAAGGAATTTTATCCTGAAGAGTTTCTAAGAACGATTCCCAGAAGTACACTCTCGTTGTGGCGATCGAAGCCTCCTCACTTTTTTATTCAGCAGTTTGAGAATCCAGAAAATGTAGCAGCTGTTCAGCGTTTGTTGAATCGAGATAGCCATGAGGTTGAAATGCGCAAAAGGATTACAGATTCCTATTTTAAATTTTTACAATTCATTAAGAAGCAAATGGGTGACAAAGACTATTTGAATTTCTTGAGTTCGAATAAAAGGGAATTTATAAAAGTCGTAGATTCTCTGGATGGGGCGATTTCTCAGAATATCTTTTTAGAGGCTGCAGGTATTAGCAAAAATCGATATTGGACTTGGCAAGTTGAAGAGAAGGTCAAATGTTCAAGCAGTTATGATTCCGTTTGCATTCGCAGGCGTCCTCATAAAGCGGCATTGGCAGAAGTACGAGCTATACGGCGCATAGCCAGAAATGGTGGTCCAAATAAATATGCTATATGGGCAAATGCAATTAAGCAAGGCAAAATAGCAGTGGGTAAACAAACCTTTTATACGTACACCAAAGATATTCTCACTGAAAAGCAGAGGCCCAAAAAACAGGTGCCAAGAGTAAAAGTTAGAGCAACGGCGGTCAATCAAATTTGGCATGCCGATATCAGTGTAATTCGTTGCCTGAACGGAAAGAAATACTATTTGTACTGTGTGATAGATAATTATTCAAGAGCCATTCTGGCTTGGCGTCTAGCCAATAAAATTCGAAAAGAAATTTCATTTAGGGTGTTAAAGAAAGCGCATGCCATAGCAACCCCAGAAAAATTGAACTATATGACGGATGGCGGTTCTGAAAACCGTGGCATTTTGCTTCCGAATTTTTGGGGCATTCGATTCAATGTTGTGCATTGGGTAGCTGGTAAAAACGGACATCCTTCCAATTCTATGATTGAACGGGTATTTCACACTTTGAAAAATGAATACAAGCGAGTATTGGAAGCTCAAAATATCACACATTTAAAAGCGGTTGTTCACGAAGTGATTGAAGCGTATATGGACCGCCCGCATAGTGCTCACGGAGTGTATTCCCCTCGGGAAGTTTTGATGAACCAAACGGGATGGTTCGATCAAAAAACCACCTTAGAATTGGCGTACAAAAAACGGCTAATATCAAACCGAAAAGCCTCTTGTAAGAATTGCCAGAACTGTTCGTGTTTGAGCGAATATGAGTGGGACTCTGTCGGGCAGTTCAGATGCGGCCAATAGGTCCTTTACTATTAGGCTGAGGGTCAATCAATCGATGGCCAATACCAAGCCCTTGAGGTAGTGACCCTCTGGGTGGTACAGACCTTCTGGATGATCGGGGCCTTGGTTCAGGCGGTGAATGACGCGGGCGTTGCGACCGGCTTCTAGGCCGGCGGCGGTAACGGTGTTGCGAAACAACTCGTCATCAACCACCTGGGAACAGCTAAAGGTGAACAACAGGCCACCGGGTTTGACTCGTTTCATTCCCAGTGCATTCAGGCGTTTATAGCCCATGACGGCTGCGTGTTTTTTGCGCAGGTTTTTGGCAAAGGCTGGGGGGTCGAGTACGACAATGTCGTATAGTTCAGAGTCTTCCGTCAAGTATTTGAGGGCGTCAGCGGTGACTGATTCGTGTCGTTCTTGGAATTGGTTTAAGGCAATGTTGGCATCGGTTTGTGCCATGGCCCGGGCCGAGACATCGACGCTCTTGACAAATTCAGCACCTGCACTCAAGGCGGCAATGCTGAAGCCGCCGGTGTAGCAAAAGGTGTTCAATATGCGTTTGCCTTGTGCGTATTGCCCGAGCAAGGCTCGGTTTGGCCTTTGGTCAAGGAAGAACCCGGTTTTTTGGCCTTCTACCCAGTTTACGCCAAATGACCACCCGTTCTCTTGGGCTTGGCAAGATTCGGCAGCTCCGAGTAAAAAATGATCTTGGGTCTCGCTGCTGTGCAGGGCGGCTTTGCTCTTGCTGTAAATGGAAACCAAATCAGGTAGGGCTGATTTCAGGGTTTGGCTGATCAAGGGCAAGTCATGGTGAACGCCCCAGCTATGAGCTTGAACGACCGCATGCTGGGCGTAGATGTCGATGATCAATCCGGGCAGTTGGTCACCCTCTCCATGCACCAGTCGGAAGGCGTTGGTCTTTGGGTTGGGTAAGCCAAGCTTATGGCGCCAAGACAGGGCAGATTCGATTTTTCGCCTGTAAATGGTTTCCGGACTTTCGTCGGCCCAGGACAAAATGCGAACAGCAATGCTTCCGTCGCTGTAGTGGCCTTTGGCAAGGAATCGTTCTTTGTGGTCCACGACATCTACCCAATCGCCAATTTGAAGCTCTTGATCATCGAACAAAATAGCTTGAGCGATGGCACCTGAGAATATCCAAGGGTGCTGGCGTTGAAGAGAATTTTCTTTGCCGGGTTTGAGAACGATGCGGGGATTTGTCATGCTTGGGTGTGCAAAGTTCAGCCAATTGACAGAACTTTGGGCGTATGGCATTCAAAATACGGGACATTGTCAACGCGCTCGAGGCCGTAGCGCCATCTTCTTTGCAGGAGGCGTACGACAACAGCGGGTTATTGGTCGGTCAAATGGATCAGGAGGTTCAACAGGCTTTGCTCTGCTTGGATTGCACCGAAGAAGTGGTGCAAGAAGCTATTGACAAACATTGCCAACTGGTCATTGCCCATCACCCCATTGTGTTCAGTGGTTTGAAGCGATTCAATTCATCCAACTATGTGCAGCGCTGCATTGAGTTGGCCATTCGAAACAAGGTGGCCATTTATGCCATTCATACCAATTTGGACAACGTGTTGCAGGGTGGGGTAAACGCAAAGATTGCCGAACGCCTGGGCCTGGTGAATGGCCGCATTTTGCAGCCCATGCCGGGCCAAATGCTTCGCTTGGATGTGTATGTGCCCAAAGAGAATGCCGATGAGTTGGAGAGTGCCTTGTTCGATGCTGGGGCAGGGCAGGTTGGGGCCTATTCGGAGTGCCGCTTTGCCATTGATGGTTCTGGGAGTTTTACGCCCGGTGAGGGTTCCGATCCCTATTTGGGAAGTCAGGGGGTTCGAGAATTTGTGGCCGAACGCCAGGTTTCAGTGGTATTGCCCGCCTCGCTGCGCTCGGCGGTGCTGTCTGCCATGTACAAACACCACCCCTATGAAGAAGTCGCTCACCACCTATGGGCCTTGGATAACGCTCACCCCGACTTCGGCGCGGGTTTGGTGGGAGAATTGCCTCAGGCCATGAGCGAATCCGAGTTTTTGGCCCACCTTAAGTCCAGCATGGATTTGCACAATTTTCGGTATACACCCCGCAAGCACAACGGGCCCATCAAAACAGTGGCCTTGTGTGGGGGGGCGGGTAGTTTTTTGATTAAAAAGGCCCGGGCTTGTGCCGATGCTTATGTGACAGCAGATGTCAAGTACCACGAGTTTTTTGACACAGAAAAAGAACTCTTGCTCTGCGACATCGGGCACTTTGAAAGCGAACGCTTTACGCAGGAGCGTTTGGCGGAGATTTTGTCGCATAAATTTCCTAACTTTGCAACCCTTTTTACCCAAACGAATACCAATCCGGTTCGATATTATTTATAACCCATGGACGTAACCATCGAGAAAAAACTTCAGGACCTATGGAAGGTTCAACAAATCGACTCTCGCATTGATGCGATTCGCGCTGTCATGGGCGAGCTTCCTATGGAAGTCGCCGACCTTGAAGACGAAATCGCGGGTCTCCAAACCCGTGTTGATCACATTCAAGGCGAAATGTCAGAGCTGAAGAGTGAGATTTCCAATAAGAAAAATGCCATCAAGGACTTCCAAGCCTTGATTGAAAAGTACGACGATCAGCTGAACAACATCAAGAACAGCCGAGAGTACGACGCCATCAGCAAAGAGAAAGAAATCGCCGGTTTGGAGATTTTGTCAGCTGAAAAGAAGATCAAAGATTTGACCGCTCAAATTGAGG
>JALRLA010000196.1 GCA_023254645.1 Bacteroidia bacterium | reverse complement strand
GTGCTCATCGCTACGGGTCTATCGACTTGGGTGGAAGTGGCTCGGGTTGTCAGGGGCCAGACCCTGCAACTCAAAAACAAGGAATTCATTCTGGCCAGCCGAATCACGGGTTTTTCAACCCCAACCATTTTGTTTCGGCACATTCTACCCAACCTCAAGGGTTCGCTGACCGTTTTGGCGACCACCAACTTTGCCTCGGCCATCTTATTGGAAGCCGGCCTTGGTTTTTTGGGATTGGGTGTAGCTCCTCCCACTCCCTCTTGGGGATTGTTGGTCAAAGAAAACCTGGGCTACCTGGTCTTGGACCAGGCCTATTTGGTGCTCATACCCGGTTCAGCTATCATGATGCTGGTCATGGCCTTCAACTTGATGGCCATGGGGCTTCGCGACGCGATGGATGCACAACCCCGTTAAGGAGTCACAATGACCTTGGTCGAAGCCACGCGACCGTCGTACCCGACGGCTCGAATCCAATAGGTTCCGGGCTGGATGTGACTAGGCACTTCAAAGCGGCTATCCATTTCCTTGCTGGGGGCATCTTCGCTCTGAGCCAACTCGCGACCCATCACATCAAACCAAACCAAGGTCTTGGCCGGGAATCCGCTGACACTCATGATGGATCCTTTCGAAATGGGGTTGGGATATACGTTGTGGCTCAAATCCAAGATGTCTTCCACACCCGTATGGTCGATCAATACGGGAATATCGGCCGTGTCTTTGCACCCATTAACGGTTGAAGTCACCACCAAGCGTACGGTATAGGCACCAGAGGCATCGTACTGGTGAACACCAGGCATACCGGTTTTGCTGGTGCCATCTCCCCAATCCCAGAAAAAGCTGAGATTGGCGGTTGAAATGGGTACGCAATTGATCTTATTCTGCCAAAGCAAGGTCCAAGTAAAGCCGGCGGCTGGGCGAGGTTTGGAAATCAACTCCAAAGGTATTTTGGGGCCAAAGCATCCATTGTCTTCGGTTTGGTAGTACAATTTGCGGTTTGACAGAACCAGACCCA
>JALRLA010000193.1 GCA_023254645.1 Bacteroidia bacterium | reverse complement strand
TCCTGATTTCTGTTCTTGCAATTGCCGACCCGCAAACAGAGTAATCGAACCTTGGGCTTGAAAATTATTACTCGATATAGTGCTTTGAACGAACTGGTTGGTAAAGCGATCGATGCTTCGGCCTGATTGGTAAAATTGACCGGCTGACAATGACGCACTTGGCATTTGAGCATGTCGGGCTTGTTGCCATTGCCATTTGGCACTTTCTACATTCAATTGGCTCAACTTCAAGTCGATGTTTTGGGAAAGTGCTTGTTGCAAGCACTGCTCGAAACTCCAGGGTAGTTGGGCTTTTAACGCTATTGTGGTGAATAGGCTGAGCGACAACAGAAAACCTCTCATAAATGCAAAGGTAATCACGATGATGGGCTTGTTGGTTAGGGCTTCGCCAAAGCCCAAAAGAGAACCGACAAGAGACTTCTGAACAATTTTCAAACAGTGAACAATCGAAGGCTAAAAGTTCCACATATTTGCAGTGGTTCTATTGGTTTCCGAACGCGTTGGTCAAACTCGTGAGGAATGAAAAGGGAATGTCGTGCAAATCGACAACTGTACCCGCAGCTGTGACCCCGCGCCATGCGCAAAGAACCGAAGCCTTTTTGCCACTGCCCTTATGGGTGGGAAGGCGCTTCGGTTGGGGAAGTCAGAAGACCTGCCTTTGATCCAAAAAATTGCTCGCTTTCGGGAATAAAAGCGCAGTGAGTGATCGAGGTCATCCTCTTTAATTCAATGCCCTAAGTCTCCGTTGGTCGCATTATACCTATGTGGTTGGCTTGTTTGCACAGCATTTGCTCCTTCGGGATGCCCATGGATACGGTCCATGTGGTTCCAACTGTGCCTCCCACAGAGCCTTATTCCATAACTGACACCGTTCGTATCACGGCCTATAGTCGAACCAAATTCTCGGAATTGGGCCGTTCTCGGGTTGGTTTTGAGGCGAGTGTAGACGTTGGGTCTGGGGTAGAGTTGTTGGAGTCAGAGGGTGTGTTCATGAAGCAATACGGGGTGTCTGGATCAACTACTGTTGGCCGCCGAGGGGCCGATGCCACACAAACGCAGGTGGTTTGGAACGGATTGCCGGTCAATAATCCCATGTTGGGTATGTCTGATTTTTACAACCAAAACATTTGGTCGATGGATCGAGTGGAGTTGGTGGAAGGCGGATCTTCGACCCTGGTTGGTAGCGGCAGTGTGGGAGGGACTTTGTACCTGAATCAAAACCCTCGGTTTTTCGGTGGCTCGAATATTCAAGCCTTTGCTGAAAACGGTCAATATGGCCGAAACAACCAGATGCTCCGCTCTCAGGTGGGTACTGCGCGTTTTTACAGCTCAACAACCTTTTCGCGTCGTGTGAACGCCAACCGATTTGGATTTTATGATCCGATTTGGATGACAGACAGGATCATGCAATACGCTCGCAACGCTCAGTTGGGGTGGAATCAACACCTCGCTTGGCAATCCCAAACGCCCGGGCAATGGCAAATGTCCTTAAAGGCAGAACAACTTCAGAGCCAACGCCACTTGGGTCAACAGTGGGGCAGAGAGAGTTCGCTGGGAATTCAACAAGATCAACTGTTCAGATGGTCGTTTGAAACACAATCCCAAACTCCCTGGGGCCTCTTTTTGATGCGCTTGGGGCAAACAAGCAATGCCATTCAATTTGAGGACGGAACTACCTCATTGGTAGAATGGGACAGCAGCTTCAGTCGCGCCCATCATTTGCAATTGGAGTACCATTGGTCGCACGAATCTTGGGAGTTGATGGCTGGTCAAGATGGGTTGCGCATTTTGGCACGAACTCCGTTTTACCAACAAGAAACAGGCTATTGGGCCAGTTTTATAGCCGTAAATCGTTCCACCCATCAGTGGAAAGTATCACTTCAGTCCCGCTTGGAATGGGCAGAGCGGTTGCCTACGTTCTCTTTTTCTGGAGAAAGGCAACTGGGATTGAATACCTTCAAATTCAACCTTCACAGTAGTTTTCGCCGACCCACCTTCAATGATTTGTATTGGAATTCTGGGTTGATACCCGATTTGAGTCCAGAAAAAGGATACGGGGCAGAGGTCAGTGGGCTCAAGAAATGGAGTCAGGCCAATATCCAACTCGAGGGTACCCTGTATGCTCGGGAATTGGACAATCCCATTGTTTGGTTGCCTTCGAGCTCATCGTTTTGGCAAGCCCAAAATTTATACCGAAGCCAATTTGTGGGTTGTCAAGTGCACAGTCGCTGGCAGAAAGGCAAGTTTCGATGGACCAATCGATGGGATGCCGTTCGGTCTTGGGTTTGGATGGAGCCGACGCAAAACACCGCCTTGCAACAGTTGTTTGTTCCGAAATGGAACGGTTCAAGCGCTTGGATGTATGCACATAAGGCATTGCAAATAACCCTTCGAGCCAATTACACGGGTGCCCGCTACATCCAAACTGACAACCAAGCTTCTCTGCCGTCCTATACTCTTTGGGAACTGAGCGGGAATTATCAGCTTCCTCACAGGAATTGGCGCCTGGGCTTGGGGTCTGAAAATCTCAGCAATGTGTCTTACCAAAATATGCCAGGCAGGCCCATGGCCCCACGCCTTGTATACTTTTCTATCTATTACAACAGTCAATTATCACAATGAAATCAATAAAATTCTTGACCACTTTGATGGTCATGACGGTCACTTCTGCGGCTTGGTGCCAATTAGAAGAAGGTTTTGAATCTCTAAGTTTGGATTCGGGTCAAGTACTCAATGGCTCAGACGGGAGCCTTTCTTACAGCAATGGCTCTATCGAACTCCCGTTGGGTTGGGATACCTCGTGGGGTGGATACTGGGCCAGCAATTGGGCTTTATCAGCCAAAGTGAATGGCCAAGAGGGAGCCAGTGATTTCAATACCCAACTGTACTGTGCCAAACCCGGTTGGGGAGCAGAAGGAGAAGGGGTAGGTAAGGTATATGCGATTGGCCAAAATGGAGCCTATTTATTGAACAAAACGGGAGGAGGTTTGCGATTGGCTAGTCTATATGTGGCCAACTCTACCTACGCCTATAACAGCATGAAGAACGGCGACATGTTCGCCAAAAAATTTGGCGGCCAAGACGGTTCGGAGGCTGATAGTTTTCTTCTTGAAATTGAGACCTTTTGGCAGGGGGTGTTACAGTCCAGAGAGCGTGTGGCTTTGGCTGATTTTCGCGCTGCGAATTCTTCTGATGATTCCATTATGGGGGCTTGGAATCAAGTGTTCATAGCGGGATTTTTGCAAGATTCCATCGTGTTCCGTTTGTACAGCTCGGACAATGGTGATTTTGGCATGAATACGCCCGCATTTTTCGCTATTGACCGTTTGTACATGGATCGCACCGAGTCGGTGCAATCGACGGCTATTCTTCCGACCTTACATGTCTATCCCAATCCCAGTTCTGGGCAGTTTTGGGTGGAAAGTACTCAACCCATAACAAGTATTGAAATCCTTGATTTTTCGGGCAGGCTGGTGCACGAGCAAAAGGCTTCCAGTTATCGTGTATCCTGCAATCTTCATGTGCCCAATGGGTTGTATACCGTTCGTGTATACCATGCAACTGGGGTACAGTCATTGCGTTTGATATGCCATTAAACAAGGTATTCCTTGGCGCCGCTCTGTTGTTGTTGAGTTCCTGTGACAAGGAGCCGGTTGATCCCCAAGTGCCTCAATCTGGTTCTTCGGTAGCCATTCTCTGCGAAGGAACCTTTCAATGGAACAATGCTTCCATTGATGTGTGGTATCCTGATTCTTCCAAGGTCGAACTAGGGCAATTTGCTAAGGCCAATGCTCGCCCTTTAGGCGACATTGCCCAATCTGCGGTTTTAAACGAAAATCAGTTGTACGTAGTGGTTAACAATTCAGGGTCCGTCCTGAAGTTGAACGCCAATAACTTGAAATTGAGTCATCAAAATCGCGAATTGATGAGCCCGAGATATGCTCAGCTGTGGCAGGGAAAGTTGTGGGTGAGCGATTTGTATGCATCGAAATTGACAGTGTTGGATACCCAAACCCTTTCCAAAGTTTCGGAGACTTGGGCACAGACTTGGACCGAAGAATTGACTCCGTGGAAGGGGTATTTGGCGGTAGCTGAATACCAGGGACAGGTAGCTCTATATAGCTCAGATGGCCAGCGAGTCGATAGTCTATCGACCGCCAATGGATGCCAAGAATTGGAAGTTGATCCCTTTGGCAACCTATGGGTGTTGAATTCCGATATGGATAGCGGGTCCAGCCTGATGCGCATCATGCCCTCAGGCATTCGAACCACCTGGCCTTTCCAAAAAGTCGGGATTTCAGAATTGACATTGGGTCCCGATGCGGCTTATTTCCTCAAAGGAAACACCGTGATGCGTATGCCCTTTGAGGCAAGCAGCACTGATGAATGCCAACAATGGGTTTCTGGACCTTGGTCGAATGCTTACTCCTTTCAATATTTGGCCAAACGCCAGGAATTTTGCTTGACCGATGCTCGGGACTATGTATCAAAAGGCCGGCTGTTTCGCTTGAGCCTTTCTGGAGAAATCCTCAATCAAGGAGACGCTTGCGGTGTGGTGCCTGGCTTTGCCATTGAACTGCCTTAAGGCCACGCAGGATTGCCGTATATTTGAGCCATGCCTCAACACAAGTTCAAGTTCAAACTGAACGCCATTGATCGCTTGATCTTGGGAAACTTCTTGGGGCCCTTTGCCGTCACCTTCCTGCTAAGCCTGTTCTTGTTTTTGATGCAATTTCTATGGAAATACATCGATGAGTTGGTAGGGAAGGGAATTGAGACAGGGGTGATGTTTCAGTTGATCTTTTACTCATTGGCTGATTTGGTTCCTATGGCTCTTCCCCTCACTGTCATGGTGGCCTCGTTGATGACCTTCGGAAATTTGTCAGAGAGCTTTGAGTTGGTGGCCATGAAAGCCAATGGCATTTCTCTCATGCGCATTCTGCGTCCTGCCTTATGGGTGATGATCGCCTTGGTAGGGCTCAACTTTTTATTTTTGAACATTGTCATTCCAAGAGCCAACCTGGAAGCCAAGGCCATGTTGATGGATTTGAGAAAGAAAAAACCCGCATTCAATATCAGCCCCGGTGAATTCTATCAAGCCATTGAAGGATATTCCATTCGAATTGGCGCCAAAGAAAAAGATAATGAAACGGTTCGCGATGTGCTCATTTACGAATTCAAAAACGATGAGTCCAAGCGCTTGAACGTGCTTCGCGCCGAATGGGGGCAGATGAAACTCAGTTCCGACCAATCGGAGCTTTCGTTTACGCTTTACAATGGGGTTCGCTACGACGAAATGACCAATCAAAAGGATTACCGCTCGACCTTTCCTTTCAATGCGATGCATTTCAAGAAGCAACAAATGACCATCGATTTGTCCAGCTTGGATGTGGAATTGACCGATCGAAAGGCCATGAGTCGAGATTATCGTCTGCTGAACGTACGCCAGTTGTCAGCTGATTTGGATACGAACATCATGCGTCGAACCGAAATCGTACAGGAGCACGAGCAATACATGTCGCGGTACATGCACATTCCGGGCCTTTATCCGATGCAGGAGTTTGATACTACTCTTCAGCGAAGCAAGCCGATTGTTCCCGCATTGACCGACACCAACATTCTGAACAATTATCGAGAGAAGGATCGCGAAGTCATCATGGCCGCGGCCATCACCCACGCTCGGGGCATCAAGGGCACCGTTGATGGGCTGCAGACCAATATGGAGTACAAAAAGGAAACGGCTCGTCCGTATCAAATCGAACTGCACAAGAAGTTCTCCTTGTCTTTGATCGTGTTGTTGCTCTTTTTGATTGCCGCCCCCTTAGGCGCCATCATCAAAAAGGGGGGGATCGGTCTTCCCTTGGTAATTTCTGTGCTCTTGTTTGTGCTCTTTTATGCGGTGAACCTAACCGGTGAAAAAATGGGCAAGGAAGGCTTGGTCCCCGTTTGGTTGGGCATGTGGTTGAGCTCCTTGTTCTTGCTTCCCATCGGGCTGTTTATTACCTATCAGGCCAACAAAGACCACTCCTGGTCATCGATTCAAATGCCTTGGCGAAAACGCAGAAAAACGCAAGGGTCATGAAGATATTGGTCGTTGGCAATCGAATTCCATGGCCCATCAAAGACGGTGGCGCAATGGCCAGTTACCAACTTTTGAAGGGCTATGCCGAAGCTGGTGCTGAGGTTTGCTTCCTTGCCCTCAATACACGCAAACATTATTTGCCTGAGGCCGAAATTCAAACGGCTTTTCCATTTTGTGAGGTGCTCCCTATTGATCACGATGCGAATTTGAGCGCTTGGAATGCACTCCGCAATTTGCTCTCCACTCGCAGTTATTTTTTGGCTCGCTACCGCAATCAAAAGGCCCTGCATGCTTTGCTGGAAAAAGCCGAATGGGCCGATTGGGTTCAAGTAGAAGGTCTGTATTCCATGCCTCTAGCATGGCAGTTGAAGCAATTGAAGCCTAGTGTGCGTTTGGTGTACAGGGCTCACAATGTAGAATACCAAATATGGTCTCGATTGGCTCATTCTGGAATTGCCTGGTTCAAGAAGTTCTATTTGATGATTCAGACACGTCGTTTGCGGGCCGAAGAGGAAAAGGCTTGGAAACAAGTTGATGCACTGCTGCCCATTTCTCAAAGTGATGCCGAAGCTATGGGCCGTGTTTCGCCCCATGTGCCCATTCATCCCTTGCTGCCTGGAATGAACGTACGCTTGCTAAATCCGGTTCAAATAGCGCCAGACTCCGTTTGCCATCTTGGGAGCATGGAGTGGTTGGCCAATAAAGAGGCGGTCGCTTGGTTCCTACAGTGGGTTTGGCCCAAGGTCTTGGCCGAGCGCCCTCAGGCTCAGTTTCATCTGGCTGGTAAAGGTCTCAGTAAAACCGATCCCGCCTATTTTCAAATGGGAGTCATCAACCACGGCGAGGTAGATAGTTCTGATGAATTCTTGCGCCATCATGGATTACTCGTAGTGCCGCTTCGGGCCGGTAGTGGCATTCGCATGAAGACCTTAGAAGCCTTGTCTTTGGGTGTTCCCGTTATCAGCACCAGCATAGGTGCCCAGGGGTTATCGGTTGTGGCCGATAAAGAAATCTGTATAGCCGATGAGCCTGCCCTCATGGCCTCACGTATTTTGGAACTCATGGAGAATCGCAAAAAGGCCATTGAGTTGGCGGAAAACGGACGAATCGCGGTGGCCGAACGCTACCAACTCGGGCCGAATATTCAATCAGCCATCAACTTCTTGTCAGCCCTGGGCTAAGAACATTTTGTAGTGCGGAATGCCGGCCTCCCAAAAGAGTTCGCCTTCTGGTTCAAATCCAAACTGGGCATAAAACGGAACCGCGTGTTCTTGGGCATGCAAATAGATTTTTCCTGTTGATTTCTGTTGATTGAGTTCTGTCAAACAGGCCTCTACGAGGGCTTTGCCGACGCCTTTGCCCCTGAGTTTTTCGAGAACCGCAAATCGCTCCAATTTGGTGCCATTTTCGGTTTTGCGAATGCGGCTTGTGCCGGCGGGGAGTCCCTTGTATTTGGCTAAAAAATGCAGGCAAGAAGTTTCGAATTCGTCGTATTCTTCGGCCGGGTCTACGGCCTGTTCTATTACAAAAACCTGCCTTCGTATATCAAAAGCCTGTTGCAACTGAGATTCACTCGTTATTTCTTGAACTTCAATCATCGGATTTGGTTAAATTTGCCAACTGACGTTCAAAAGTACATCAAAACAAAATGGCTATTTCTCAGATTCAAACTTTGCTCGGTGATCAAGCTGAGTTCTTGCTCTCCCACGAATGCAAAACCATCCCTCATGCGAATATCCACGCTCCAGGGCCTGACTTTGTAGACCGTGTGTTTGCACAGACCAACCGCAATCCTCAGGTTTTGCGCAGCATCCAAACCTTGTACAACCACGGTCGTTTGGCCGGTACAGGTTACCTGAGCATTTTGCCAGTCGATCAGGGAATTGAGCACAGCGCAGGTTCATCTTTCGCTCCCAATCCCGCATTTTTTGATCCTGAGAACATTATTAAGCTGGCCATCGACGGCGGATGCAACGCGGTTGCTTCGACCTACGGTGTGTTGGCTATGAACGCCCGCAAATACGCCCACAAGATTCCGTTCATTGTGAAAATCAACCACAACGAATTCTTGAGTTACCCCAATGCCTACGACCAAATCATGTTCGGTTCGGTCGAAGATGCTTGGAACATGGGTGCTGTTGCCGTAGGAGCTACCATCTATTTCGGAAGCCCCGAAAGCCGTCGCCAAATCGTAGAGGTAGCTGAAGCTTTCGAACGCGCTCACGAATTGGGAATGGCTACCATTTTGTGGTGCTACACCCGCAACAATGGCTTCAAAGTAGACGGCGTGGATTACCACACGGCTGCTGACTTGACCAGCCAAGCCAACCATTTGGGTGTGACCATTCAGGCCGATATCATCAAGCAAAAGCTCCCTACATGTAATGGTGGTTTTAATGCTCTAAAATTTGGTAAAACCGATCCTAGATGTTACACCGATCTTTGCAAAGATCATCCAATTGATTACACACGCT
>JALRLA010000064.1 GCA_023254645.1 Bacteroidia bacterium | reverse complement strand
TGCGCGCTACTTCGGAGTTACCGGAGCCATTGGCGCCCGCGTAGCGGGCGGTACCTATTTCTCAGGGCCCATTTACACCTATGGATTGAAGATTTATGGGGGAACGCTTTGGTCTGATTTGAAAAAAGAATGCCCGGAGTGTATACCCCGGGCATTGCGATGATTATTGACCTGCCGGTTTCGCAGGCCTGAGTGTACGATTATTCGGCTTTTTGCTTCGCCTTTTCAATGGCGTCCAAATGGCCAATGAATTCGGCAATTTTCTCTACATCGATTCGATTGGCGGCTACGTTGCGATTGCCATCCAAAATGTAAATGGTGGGAGAAGCAATGACATAGTACGCAAACAAGTTCTGTTTCATAAACTCGGATTGCACTTTGTCGCGAATCAAGTGGGTCCATTCGCTCATTTCAGGGTGGGCAGCCAAGTAGTCCATCCATTCCTGGCGTTTGTCGCCTGAGCTCAAGGCAATCACTTTCCAACCCTTGTCTTTGTTCTCGGCGTAGATCTTGGCCAACTTCGGCATCACCTCTTTGCAGTGGCCGCAAGTGGGGTCCCAGAAAATCATGATGGTATAGGGAGCTTGAATGCTGTAAGTGTTGACCCAGTTACCATTCTGATCTTGCAATTCCAATGGAGGTGCTTTTTCGCCGATCACTGTATGAGCGCGACGGTAGGCATTTTCACACATCTTGCTGATGGTATTGGAATCCGCCCACCAGGCTTTTCCGCGGCAGTAGGTGTTCAAGGCCAGGTAAACAAATACCTTGTCCTGACCCATGATGTTGCTGGACTCAAATCGATTGGTCAAGTACCAGGTGATGTATTTTTCCATCTCAACCGTTCCAGCGGTTTTGTTCAATAGGAATTCGCAAACCTGTATGCAAGAATCGGGATCGGGTAGAATGAGTTTGTCGAAGTAGAAATCCATTTTCTGCTTCATGATGTTCACGGGCATGCGAACCAATCCTTCTTCATTGAAGTCGATGTGGTCCCAATAATGGGTTTTGTACCATTGGTAGGGGAAGCTGCTATCGGCTTCTCCTTCTTCATTGACAGGATAGTAGTCGGGATAGGGGACATCCACCATGCTGTATAGGAATCTCGCCAGCAAGGAACTGGGGTTGTTTTTGATGAAGGCTACATCAAATCCTTCTTTTTCCAAAAGCAACGTACGACGCTTTTCTTCCAAGGCTTTTTTCTGGTCGGGCAAGGTGTCGATTTTCATTTGATCATCGACGGCGATGAGTTTTTCAATCACCGTTGTTTTGCCTTTTTGATAATTGACAAAACGCAGGTTCTCTTCTGAGCCTGTGACTTTCATGTTGGGATAGTATTCTCCGGTATAGAAAGCCGTGTCGGTTTCGATGAGGAACTCCTGATCGTCGTCAATCATGAATTCGAAATAGCCCTGCTTTTGGGGCATTACAAACAAATACATACCGCGCTGCAGGAGTTGAGTTCCGGTAAAAGTGGCGATGCCTTTTTTGTCTACAAAGGCAGTGTCGCGTAGGTATTTGCCTCCTATGTGGTGATCAGCCAAATAAACCTCGTCGCCTTGTTGCAAACCGTTGATCTTGAATTGCAGGGTGTAAATGCCTGCGGCTCGGCCGTTCCATTGCGCACTGTCTTTCAGTTTGGGGTAAACGCCGATGCCGTTGACCATCTGCTTGGGACGGGGCGATTGGTAAGGATTGATCAAATTGGCATAGGGATCCAATACGGGGTTGACGCTAGGTACAGCGAATTCTTCGTTGGAAACGAATTCCTGCACAACCACTTCCTCTTCGACAACTGGGGCGGCTTCCACCACAGGTTCTGGACTGGCGTTTTTCTTCTTTTTCGGGGTTTGAGCCTCTAGGCTCAAGCTGGTTAAACCTGAAATCAGGCCGGTCAATAGTAGAATTCTACGCGTCATAAGCAACAAATCTCGTGGGTATTGACAAAATTTGTTCCAAAATGTGGCTTGAAGATGGCAGATTCTGAATTTTATCAAAATGTCTACGACTTGGTTAGGCAAATTCCCGAGGGGCGGGTGTGCAACTATGGGTTGATTGCGCGTTACTTGGGTTCAGGCCGTAGCAGCCGCTTGGTGGGCTGGGCCATGAATGCCAGCCACGGCGAACCAAAGCCAGTGCCCGCTCATAGGGTGGTCAATCGCATGGGGATGCTCAGTGGGAAAGCCCATTTTCAAACGCCTACTCTCATGCAGGAGCTGTTGGAAAAGGAAGGTATTGTAGTCGTAGATGACCAGGTTCAGAACTTCGAATCCGTCTTGTGGAATCCGTTTCAAGAACTGTCGGTTTAGCGCTTTTTGGCGGCCGTTTTGTGGTAGGCAGAAAAGAGTTCCCACCACTGGGCGCGGGGCAGGGGTGCTGTCACGTCGATGGGTTCGGCCACTTTCGAGGCATGAGGACTCATCAATCGGTAGGAATGCAAGGCGATGCTTCGATCGGGCAAGGCTTCTTTGGCTCCGTATTTGAGGTCACCGACAATGGGACAACCCGCTTTGCTTAGCTGTACCCGTATTTGGTGGAAGCGACCGGTTTCCAATCGAATCTCGTAGTAGAATCGGCCCGCATAGTTGGCCAACAATTTGTAGTGCAAAATGGCCGATTTGGCGCCGGGTTTTGGACTTTTGTAAGCAATGGCTTTATGGGTCAGGCTGTCTTTGCCCACGTAGTGAATCAGGGTGCCTTCCTCTTGGGGCAATTCATAGAGGGTGATGGCGCGGTACACTTTCTGGTTCTGCTTGTTGCGGAAGACCTCATTCATGCGAGCCAAAGCCTTGCTAGTTTTGGCCAAAACGACGGCTCCGCTAACCGGGCGGTCGAGTCGGTGAACGAGTCCAACAAAGGCGGCACCTGGTTTTCCGGCTTTTTCGGCAATGTAGCGCTCGGCCCATTCCAACAAGTGTGGATCGCCCGTTTGGTCGCCCTGAACAGGCAGTCCAGCAGGTTTGTTTACGATCAATAAATGGTTGTCTTCAAATAAAACCGGTACCTGCATGGTGCAAAGGTACTACGGGAACCGCAATGACCTATTTTTGCGCCGCTGTGAAATCCAAATTGTCTGCGTTGTATGCCGAGCACATCAAGCCCATGTTGGCGTTGGCTTGGCCCATTATTTTGGGACAATTGGGCATGATACTCATGGGTGTGGCCGACACCTTGATGGTGGGTCGCCTGGGTTCAGCCGCCTTGGCAAGCGCCAATCAGGCCAACAACCTCTTCTTCATGGTATGCGGTTTGACCTTCGGCGTCTTGTTTTCGGTCTCGACCTTGGTCAGTATCAAAATTGGCGCCGGTAAGATGAAAGAAGTATTCATGACTTACCGGGCTGGCCTTTGGGTTTCGGCCATTTTGGCGGTGGCTCAAACCTTGATCCTTCAGCTGGCGGTGCATCGATTTGATTGGTTCGGTCAGAGTCAAGAAGTCAATGCTCTCACCCCATCGTACTTGAGCATTCTGACCTGGAGCATTTACCCCATGCTGCTCTACGTGACCATGAAGCAATTCACCGATGGCTTGGGGTTTACTCGCCTGTCGATGTACATCACCTTTGGAGGGTTAGGTGCCAATGTGCTTCTGAATTACGCTTTCATCTATGGGCATTGGGGTATTCCTGCCTTGGGTTTGGATGGCGCGGGATACGCCACTTTCCTGTCGCGTTTGTTGATGCTGGGGGCCAGTTGGTACCTCATTCGCAAACACTCGGCCTTGCAGCCTTACCGGCCCGATCAAGCCGCGCCTTGGCCTGAGGTCTGGGCAGAAACGCGTCAAATTTGGACCATAGGCCTGCCTTTGGCTTTGCAAACCTTCGCCGAATGGGCCTGTTTTGGAATTTCTGGCATCATGGTGGGCTGGTTAGGGAAACACCCGCATGCTGCCCATACGGTAGCCCTTAATGTAGCTTCCTTTACCTTCATGGTGGCCTCGGGCTTTGCCATCGCCGGTTCCATTGTGGCGGGCAATGCCTACGGGGAACAGAATCGAGAAAAACTGCGCAAAACTGGGCATGCGGTACTCCTAGTGCTCACTGTGTTTGAAGCCATCAATGCCGTGGCCTTCGTGGTCTTTGCTCGACCCCTGGCACGCCTGTATTCGGTAGAAGAACCTGTGATGCCTTACATATTGCCCTTG
>JALRLA010000221.1 GCA_023254645.1 Bacteroidia bacterium | reverse complement strand
TTCTTCAACCGCGGTAAAGAGAACGGTGTTCGCATGTGGGCAGGTTCCTTGTGGAAGCCCAACAACATGATCGATAGCATCTTGCCCGATCGCCACTTGTTCAAGACCACGCTGCTGGACAACAACTTGCTTCAGAACGGCAACAACTTGCAGATGAAGGTCTACGGCTGGTACAAAGACACCAATGGCTGTATCAACATCGACTCAGTAGTTCAGCGCATCAACGGTAACCCCGTGGTGGTTTTGGATACCCTGTCGTACTGCCAAGACTTGGGAGAAGCCTTGATGGACAACAGCATGGTTCGCCCCAAGGTAAAAGTGGGTGTGAAGCTGGATTGGTCGGTGTTGAATTACCCCAACGGTGTAGACCCCAGCAACATCTTGATCAACAACAACCCCTGGGGAACTCCCGACTGGCGCTTCAAGTTCGGTGATCCGACTGAAGACTACTACCAAGGAAATTACAAGTTCCAGCTCTGCGTAGAAGACCAGCTGACGGGCTGCAGAACCTGCGACTCGACGATCATTGACATCGTAGCCGAGCCGACGGTGAAGGTGAAATCACCCGATCCCGTCTGCGTGAACTGGGGCATTATGGAGTTGTACGATTACATCACGGTCAACGGCAATCAAGCCAAAGACGGTGACGGTTCAACCTACGAGATCATCGAGTACAACTACGACCGCAACGACCCCAAGGTGAAGAATACGAACCTGATCGGTGGCCACCAGTTCTTGCCCTCATTCGGAACAGGAACCTGGTACATACGCTACAGCAACGCAGGAACGGGTTGCTTGAAGCAGGATAGCTTCTATATCTATGTGAACGACACCCCCGATGCAGTGATGCAGCCCCCGATTACGGTCTGCAGCAGCTTGGGTGACTTGGATTTGAGCACCCGTGTTGATGCGGCCAACACCAAGCCTGCTTCAGCAGTAGGCGTGTGGAGCGGCCCAAACGTCAACTCAGCGACCGGTATGTTCACGCCTGTAACCAATAAGACGGCGAACATCGAAGGCCCCAGCATCTTGACCTATGTGTTGACCGACAACAACGGTTGTACCGATACCGAATCGTACAACGTGTTCGTCAGAACCCAACCCGAGGTACAGATCACGACCCAGAAACCGGCACAGGCTTGCGAACGCACACCGTTTGCGATACAGAGTACAAGCTTGTTCAGCGATAACAAAGTGACTTGGACGCGCTTGAACGGTTCAGATGGATCGATCGACAACGCTTCGGCTGAGAACATCAGTTATCAGCACGGCTTGCAGGATAGCGCCAACAAAGGTGCCTACTTGAAGGTGACGACGGTTCCCATCGCCAACGATGTGTGCCCTCCAGCCTCTGATAGCATCGAGATCATCTTGCACCAGTACCCTGTATTGACGCCATTGACCCAACAGACCGGTTGTGTTCCTTTGACTACCACCTGGTTGGCGGAAGAGAACAAAGGCATCCCTGCTAATCAATTGGTATACCGCTGGAACTTCGGTAATGGCGATACCAGTAACTTGCAGAACCCCTCGGTGACCTACAATCAGCAAGGCAAGTACGACGTGAGCTTGACGGTGGTCAACACAGCAGGACCTTGTGCGGCTACAACCAGCTTGCGCCCTGCGGTAGAGGCATACCCGATCCCTGTGGCCAAGTTCGTGACCGATCCTCCTTACAGCACGACAGTGGCTTTGCCGAAGTTCAAGATTACGAACATGAGTACGGTGACTCAGAGCCCATTTGCGCCCACTATGCGTTACAACTGGGACTTCGGAACCGGCAATGCGAACGATACCTCAACGATGAAGGATCCCCGCTTTGCTTATGGCAAGGACACGGCGACCTACACGATTCGTTTGATCACCACCACCAACCATGGTTGTAGCGACACCGCAGAACGCAAAGTGGTCGTGGGGCCTGATATCATTGTGTTCATTCCTGATGTCTTTACTCCTGATGGAGCAGGCCCTCAGCGCAACAATACCTTCAATGCTATTGCTAGCAACTTCAAAGCCTACAACATGCGCATTTACAACCGCTGGGGTGAGAAGTTGTTTGAAACCGATGATATCAATATTGGCTGGGACGGTACCGCCAACGGTGCAGAATGCCAACAGGATGTTTATGTGTATCACATAGAGGTGATATCGTTTGACGACAAGCCTTACAAGTTCGATGGAACTGTAACCTTGTTGCGCTAAACCCACAACGAAACAATGAAAAGCCCCGCTCGAAAGAGCGGGGCTTTTTTTATGCTATTGATGACAAAAGCGATTCCCCTGTAGGCACAGAGTCGGGAGCCGTGATTCACGGCCCAGGTTCAAATGATCAATAAAAAGGATTAAAGCCCTATTCGTTGGGCTTCCGCCAACAAGCGATCGGCATTGATAGGTACAACGCCTGTTTCTTCGCAGACCAATCCGCCGGCGAGATTGCTCAATGCGGCTAGTCGGTTCCACTCGCATTTCTTGGCCAAGCAGAGTGCGGCAACCGAAACAACGGTATCTCCAGCCCCAGAAACATCAGCAATGTTGCGCACATGAGCGCCCAGGTGATGTTCTTCCTCTTGGTGATGAATGTAAACGCCCTTCTCGCTCAAGGTGACCATGGTAGCTTGGTTCTGTAATACGGCATTCAACTCTTGAACGGCATTGCGAATTTCTTCCAAAGAACTCAATGCACCCGTCAGGTTCAAACCTTCTCGAATTTCTTTCAAGTTAGGCTTGAACAGCGTGGCTTTTTTGTATGACAAGAAATTGGACTTTTTTGGATCGACCACTGTGGGGATTCCTCGTTCTTGGCAAAGGTTGAGGAAGTGCTCGATGTTCAGACCGTGCAGCACCCCTTTGTTGTAATCTTCAAAGATGACCACGTCGGCGTTGTCCAGTTCCCGGACAAAGTGCTCTTCCAACAAGAAAGTGTCCAACTTGTCCAAATCGTCTTTGACCTCGTGGTCGATGCGCAGCAATTGGTGATTGTTCCCCAAAACACGGGTTTTGGTGGTGGTTTTGCGTTTATCAGAAGTCAGCAAAGCACGAGTGGTCATGCTTGCATCTTCGATGAGCTTGCAGAGGTCTTCGCCCTCTTTGTCCTTGCCGATGGCCGAACACAAAACAGGGATGGCACCCAAGGCTTTAAGATTCAGCGCCACATTGCCGGCACCACCCAAACGACTGTCAAAGCGGGTGACATCAACCACGGGCACTGGTGCTTCAGGCGATACCCGATCTACTTTGCCGATGATGTAATTGTCGACCATGACGTCTCCTACGATCAGGACTCGAACGCCTTGAAAACTGCTCATCAACTGTTCAATCGATTGTTTTTGCATTGCCATACAAAGGTAAGGGTTTAGGAAAGTGAGGCGAAGGCTTGTTTCATTCTTACACAAGCTTTTAGGAGAGATTCTTCACTGGCTGCGTAAGAGAGTCTGATGCATTCGGGAGAACCGAAGCCTGCGCCAGAAACACAGCTCACTCCTGCGCTTTCCAGCAAATACAAGCACAGATCGTCGCCGTTGCTAATGGTTAGCCCCTCAGGGCTTTTCTTGCCGTAGTATGCCTGAACATCAGGGAAGACATAGAAAGCTCCCGCGGGGGTTGGTATGGTTAGATTCGGTATTTGCCGAAGTTCTTCCAAAACCAAGTTGCGTCGAGTTTCGAAGGTCTGGCACATGGCCTTGACCTCTGATTGATCACCGGTTAAGGCGGCTACACCCGCCCATTGAGCCACAGAGTTGGCTCCAGATGTGAACAAGCCTTGAATCTTGTCGCAGGCCTGCACCAAGTCTTGGGGACCTGCCAAATAGCCCAGTCTCCAACCCGTCATGGCGTAGCCTTTGCTGAATCCATTTACGATGGCCAAGCGATCTCTCAGCGAATCGAATTGGGCCAAGCTTTGGTGGCTTTGTCCGTATTGGATGTGTTCGTAGATTTCATCAGAGATGATGAATACCTGCGGATGTCTTTCCAAAACTTCAGCCCAAGCCTTCAATTCGGCTTGCGTCATCACCGAGCCAGAAGGGTTACAGGGGGAAGAGAAAATCAACAATCGGGTGCGCTCTGTGATAGCGGCTTCCAATTGCTCAGCACTGACTTTGAAATCGGAACTGGCCTGGGTCGTAATGGGAACGACAGTACCTCCTGCGTATTGGACCATGGTGGGGTAACTGACCCAGAAAGGAGCCGGAAGTATGACCTCGTCACCGGGATTGATTAACGCAAGAACAGCATTGATCAAACTTTGTTTGGCCCCGCTGCTGACCATGATCTGATCGGGTGAGAAGGTGACTCCGTTTTCCCGTTCCAGTTTTTGGCAAATGGCCGAGCGAAGCTCAGGAATGCCAGCCACGGGAGGGTAGTGGGTATGCCCTTTTTGGGCAGCGGCATGAGCGGCTTCGCATATGAATGCAGGGGTGTCAAAATCAGGCTCGCCAATGCTCAAGCTGATGATGTCGCGGCCAGCGGCTTTAAGCTCTCTGGCTTTCTTTGTCATCGCCAAGGTTTGGCTTTCGACGATTTCGGCTATTCGTTGACTGAGACGGGTCATACACAAAAATACCGAAACAGGCGGTCAATTGCCCGTATTTTTGTGATGTGAAGATTCTATTTATCGCCAACAGGATGCCTTATCCGCCGTATCGGGGTGATAAATTGAAAATCTTCAACCTGGCCAAGCAGTTGGCTCCCCATCACGAGTTGCATTTGTTGACCATTGCCGAATCTCACGAAGACATCGCCTATGGGGAACAGTTGAAGTCGATGCGAGTCGAAGAAAGCGAAAAACTCCTGTTCGCTCGTGTAGACTGGGTGTACCGACCCTTGGTCAAATCGTATGTTTCCGCCTTGTTGGGGTTGTTTGGGTCTAAGCCCCTGCAATTGGCGTTTTTTCAATCTCGGGCTTTCAAAAAACGCCTGGATCAAACGTTGTTGCAACCCTTTGATGCCATTCATGTTCAGCACCTTCGCATGGGGCAGTACTTGGACAAGCGGGTACCTAAAAATGCCGTGTTGGACCTTCCAGATGCCTTCAGTTTGTATTGGAAGCGCCGAATGGAAAACGCGAAGAACCCCGTTTTGCGTCTGTTCAATCGTTTGGAATACAAACGCATGCACAGATGGGAGCAGCGCTTGTTGCCCCAATTCCCATTGAGTCTGGTTTGTTCGGTAGAAGATCGAAATCACTTGCTTCAATCCTGTCAATTGCCCGAGTCTCGTCTGGGCCTATTGCCGAATGGGGTGGACGATCAGTCTTTTTCACCCAAAGAGAACCATACTCAGCGTCCGACGGTGTTGTTTACCGGCAACATGGATTACGCGCCGAACATCGATGCGGTGCAGTGGTTTGCCGCAGAGATTTGGCCTCAAATCATGGCGAAATTGCCGAGGGCTGAGTTTGTCATTGCAGGGCAAAGGCCTGTTTCAGCGGTACGCGCATTGGCTTCTGACTCGATTCGAGTGGTAGGTTTTGTTGAAGATTTGTCAGAGGCCTATGCTCAAGCGCATGTTTTGGTCAGTCCCCTTCGATTGGGAGCCGGTACCCAAAATAAAGTGCTCGAAGCCATGAGCATGGGAGTGCCTGTGGTTTGCACCTCCGTTGGATTTTTTGGATTGGGAATTGCATCAGGTGATGGGGTAGTATTAGCCGGCGATTCTAGCGAATTTGCTCAATTGGTTTTGGATGTATTGGAAGAGCCTAGCAAGGCCAAGGAGATCGGAACAAAGGGTTATGGGCTGGTGCAAACGCGATTTGCTTGGCGAGTGGTTGCTAAGCAGTTGGAGGCCTTTTTTACAGGTATTTCTACCCATTATTGAGGCCTTTTAGGCATTCAGATTTCTGTACTACTTTGTATATTTGGCATATGAGAAAATGCCTGTTTTGGGTCGGTTCGATCCTTGCTACCCTTGGTGTTAACGCGCAGTCCCAAGATTCCATGACCAAGCTCTTGTTGAATCAAGTCCAATTCAGAAACATTGGGCCTGCCAAGACCAGTGGTCGAGTGGTTGATTTTGCCGTCGATCCTGAGCAAAGTTCAACCTACTATGCAGCTACGGCTTATGGCGGGGTTTGGAAGACCGTAAACAACGGCACTACGTTCGATCCCATTTTTGACCGATACGGCACTCAAAGCATTGGATGTGTAGCTCTTAATCCTCACAATCGCCATGAGGTATTCGTGGGAACAGGCGAAAACAACAACCAGCGCAGCGTAGGCTATGGAAATGGATTGTACAAAAGCTCTGACGATGGTAAGAACTTTCATTTGGTTGGAT
>JALRLA010000417.1 GCA_023254645.1 Bacteroidia bacterium | reverse complement strand
AATGCCATCAAACGCAATGACTTCAACTTTGGAGTATCGATCAAAAACATCGGTCCTGACATGATGCACAAAGGTGATGGTCTGAGCTACAAGGCCTTGTTGCAAAACGGAACCTTTGACAAGACGGTTCAGGTAAAAGTGGATCCCATCAAAATGCCATCTTTGTTGAACATCTCTGCGACCTATGACATTCGTTTGGATAAGGTGGCCAACATGTACGACAACAAGTTGACCTTGGGCTTCGGCTTCACCAACTACGCTTTCTCTGCCAACCAAACGGTGTTGGGTGCTGAGTATACCTACAAAGACTTTTTGTCGCTTCGCGGTGCCTTCGTGTACCAGGAAGGGGTGTTCAGTGAAGATACCCGCACCTCGGCCTTTACAGGCGCTTCGGCTGGTTTGAGCTACAATTGGACCATGGACGGTGGAAACATTGTCTCCTTAGACTACAGCTACCGCCACACAAACCCCTTCGACGGTGTGCACAGTTTCGGTGTGCGCATCGGATTGGGCGCGGCTCAGTAAATAGAAAAAACTTATATTTGATTGTTGCATCTATGGGAGGCCATAGATGCAACATTTTTTTTAACACCCACCCAAAACCCTAATACAAAAACACCATGAGTGCGATTCAGTATTTTACCAAAGAAGGATTGGATGCTTTGAAAGCCGAGCTCCAACAGTTGAAATCAGTAGAGCGCCCCCGCATCATTCAAGCCATTGCTGAAGCCCGAGATAAGGGTGATTTGAGCGAGAACGCGGAATACGATGCCGCCAAAGAAGCCCAGGGTCACTTGGAAGATAAAATTGCCCAGATGGACAGCCTTTTGGCCAATGCACGTGTCATCGATTCTTCACAGCTAGATACCAGCAAAGTCAGCATTTTGTGCAAGGTGAAGGTCAAGAACCACAACGTTGGCAAGGAAGATCAATACATGATTGTATCCGAAACCGAAGCCAACTTGAAAGAGAAGAAGATTT
The DNA here is from genome assembly GCA_023254645.1 of Bacteroidia bacterium. GTDB lineage: Bacteria > Bacteroidota > Bacteroidia > NS11-12g > UBA955 > JALRLA01. The sequence goes on along the minus strand of JALRLA010000417.1, from coordinate 14,813 downwards.
CGGTTAAGAGCGCCATTGGCGCTGGATTGCTGGGCCGAAAAGTCGGTGAGATCGTCGAGATCCAAGTACCTGCTGGAGTCGTTAAATTGGAAATCTTGGGCATCAGCATTTGATTATGTCTAGCTTGTTTTCTCGAATAGTCGCCGGTGAGATTCCCTGTCACAAGGTGGCGGAAGACGAGAAGCATTTGGCTTTTTTGGATATCATGCCCTTGGTGCATGGCCATGTACTGGTCATACCCAAGCAAGAGGTCGATTACATGTTCGACCTTGAGCCCTCGGCTTTGGCTGACCTTTGGAAATTTGCCCAAGGGGTTGCTCAGGCCATGGGTCGCGAATTGCCCTGCAAGCGCATAGGAACAGCCGTTATTGGATTAGAGGTTCCTCATGCGCACATACACTTGGTGCCCTTGCAGCAGGTCGGTGATATCAACTTTAGCAAAGAAAAATTGCTTCCAAGCCAAGAGGAATTGGCGGCGATGGCTCTTCGTTTGTCAGGCGCTTACCAGTCTTAACCATGCATCCAGAACTCTTTCATTTCGGTTCCATTACGCTCTATTCGTATGGATTCATGATCATGATGGGAGTGCTGGTGGCTTTCTTCGTCGTCTATCGCAACCGAGCTGAGCTGGGCTTGGACCTGGATGGAGTTAGCGAATTGTTTTTGTATTGCTTCTTGGGAGTATTTGTAGGAGGTAAAATCTTCTTCTTCCTAGAAAAACCGGGCTATTACGCCACCCATATGGGTGAATTTCTCGACAACCTTGGGCGTGGATTTGTGTTCTATGGTTCTTTCCTGTTTACCGTAGCCGTTCTGGTCTGGTGGTTTCGCAAGCGCGGAATACCCTTGGCCAAGGGTTTCGATTGGGTCGGAATGGGGGGTGCCTTTGTGCATGCATTTGGCAAAATTGGATGCTTCCTTTCAGGCTGCTGCCATGGAGTAGCATGCGACCCTGCATACGGTGTCGTTTATACCCATCCTCACAGTTCGGCAGAGCCATTGGGCGTACCCCTTTATCCGGTGCAATTGTGGGACTCGGCCATCATATTTACCTGTTTGGGCCTGATGTTTTGGACCCAGAAGCGGCAGAAATTTGATGGTCAGTTGTTCTTGATTTACGGATTGGTGTACGCCGTAGGGCGCTTTTTTACCGAAATGTACCGAGGCGATGAGGCCCGCGGATACATCATTGACAAATGGTTGACGCACAGTCAAGCCATTGCCATGGTCGTCTTTGCTACCTTGGCCATAGTATACTGGAAAGGTCTACGCAGCGCGAACAAAGCAGGAGGTTCGAATGCTTCATGAAGTGGTCGGGCAAGAGGCCATCAAGCAGCGAATGCTTCGATCGGTTCAGCAAAACCGGGTACCGCATGCGCAATTGATCTTGGGCAACATGGGCCACGGAAGTTTGGCTCTTGCTTTGGCTTATGCCAAGTTGCTGACTTGTCAACAACCGAGCGAACAAGATGCCTGTGGGGAGTGTTCCTCGTGCCGAAAGAACAAAACCTTCACGCACCCAGACGTTCACTTTAGTTTTCCTTTTCCCAGCAGCAGCGGCGATACGGCCTCTGATTTGCTCGGGCCTTGGAGGGAGCAATTGAGCGAAACGCTTTACTTCAATTACGAGGACTGGATGAGGCACCTGGGTTCAGAGAACAAACAGGGCAACATTCCCATCAAGGAATGCCGATCCATCATCAAGTCGCTTTCATTGAAGCCCTTTGAATCGGCGCGAAAGATTCTCATTTTGTGGATGCCGGAATTCTTGGGACAAGAGGGCAATGTGTTGCTGAAAATGATCGAAGAGCCGCCGGCGGGAACCATATTTCTGCTGGTAGCTGAAAAAACCGAGCGCATCCTGAATACCATTCTCTCTAGAACCCAGACCATGCGTATTCCTCCACTGCTGATTTCAGATGTGGCTACAGCATTGGAACAGAAAGGAATTGAGGCCTCTGCAGCGGCTAGGGCAGCCCAGCTTTGCCAAGGTGATTACCGCCATGCTTTGCAATTGATCGACCAAGTTCAAAGTCCCTACTTTGAGTCTTGGAAAGGGTTTTTGGGCAATGCATATACCAGAAAAATGGATCAGGTGGCCGCTTGGGCCGATGAAGCCGGCTCTTTGGGACGTGAAGGACTTAAGGCCTACATGCAGTATGGATTGGCTTTGTTGAGAGCAGCTTTGTTGCACGAATACGTGGATCAGCGGCCTGAGTGGAGCCCTCAAGAAGGCGATTTCCTAGACAAATTCTTAAAGCTCAATGTAGACATAGATGCCATGGATCGAATGGTTGGTCAAGTGGAATCAGCCATCTATGAAATTGAGCGAAACGGCAATGCCAAAATGATACTGACCACATTGGGCTATGGCATATCCAAAAATATTCGCAATTGAAAGTTGCTTAGGCAACCTAGAGGGGGTTTTGAACCTCTAATGGACAGAGCCACGCTATCTAGAGCATGAAGGAAACCAATCTGCATACTGAAACTGATTCGCATCGAATTCAGGCATGTTTGAAGGGAGATGCTCAGGTTCAGTCAGAATTGTACCACCGGTATGCGGCCAAACTCTACGCCATTTGTTTGCGATACATGGGAGAGCCCGATACGGCTCGCGATATGCTGCAAGAGACCTGGATCAAAGCCTTTACCAAATTGGGTGAGTTCAAATCTCAAGGTTCCTTCGAAGGTTGGCTCAGAAGAATTGCGGTCACCACTTGCTTGGACTGCATCAAAAGCGATCGCATGCGATTTTCTACTGACATTGAAGAGCATGTGACTCTGCAGGACGAGACTCCGAGTTTGGATTCGAGAATAGATGCCGGGCGATTGCTCAAATTGATCGAGCAACTTCCAGTGGGATACAGGGTGGTATTCAACCTGTTTGCCATTGAAGGCTATGGACACAGCGAAATTGCGGCCCTGCTGAGTATCAGTGAGAACACATCCAAAAGTCAATTGTTCAAAGCGCGCAAATGGTTGCAAGAACGTTTGATAGATGAAAAAAAATAATTCACAGATGAGGCAACCATTGGGTGGTCTTTTCCTTCTAGTCTCTAAATCACCAACTGGATGAACGACCAAAATCCCATAGATTCCTTGTTTCGCGATGCATTGCGAGAGGCCGAAGTGCCTGCTCCCGATGGGGTATTGCAAGCCGTTCAATCTCAACTGCCTGCGGCATCGGCTGCAGCGCCAAGTGGAACGGGATTGCTGGCCAAAGCTTCGATTTGGGTCTTGGCTGCAGGTGCAGTGGCCACTGCGGTTTGGTGGAATGTAGATTCTCAAATTCCAATGGAGCCCCAGGTTCTGGCAACAGAAACGGTTGAAGCTGCCCCAGCGATGCCTGCTGATGACCATACGGAAGACGATGGGGTAGGGCTTGAGCCAAACCGCAGGAATGACGAATCGGCTAGTGCTTCTATGGCCTTGGCTGAAGTTGAAATGGATACCGCTCGCCAGAGCACCCCGGTTGCCAGTGTGACGCCACAGGCTGCCATGGAACCGGCTAACCCCACTCGTCGTTCTGAGCCGGTCACATCGGTAGTTTCCAAACCCGTTTCTTGCAAAGGTTCGGCTCAGGGTCGATTATCTGATCTGGCAGGTGGTTGCATTCAGTTTGAGTCGACCGCCCAAACCGATGCCCAAACCTGTTGGAGATTGGAAGGTGAGCAGGTGAATGCGAATCGTGGCACCCATTGTCCGAATTTTGGGCAACGCGACCGTGTTTCGCTTGTGCTCATTTTACGCCATTCGACGGGCTGTGTGGACTCCCAAGTGTTTTGGGTTCAAGCACCCAAAGTTGAGATACCGAATTATGTAATTCCTGATGTGATAACGCCCAACGGAGACGGTTTGAATGACCAGTTCTATGTGGAGTTTGATCGTTATCCGGAGAGATACGAATTGCTGATTTTCGATCAGCTCAATCGATTGGTCTTTCGCAGTGAAAATCCTCGTGAAAGCTGGAAAGCCCAATGTTACCAAACACCTTGTCCTGCCGGTCTTTACCGTGTGGTTCTTACCACCCAGTTTGAAGGTCAGTCGGAGCCGAAGGTGAGCCGCCAACCCTTGCTAATCAAAAAGTAGTCCCAATGATATCCCTCAAATCGCCTAAATTTGAAGATTCACGTACTGTGAAAACACCTTTTATGAAACGATTTACCTCGACACTAAAAGCGGCACTTTTGGCCGTAGGAGCCTTGTTTTACGGGGCTTCAGACGTTCAAGCCCAGTGCACAATCACCTATGATGGTTCTCCTTGCGTAGGAATTCCCATTCGCTTCTTTGGCGCCAATTCTGGTACCACGCACGATTGGGATTTCAACGGTGAAAACACCCAGACGGGTCAGAAGAACGTCAATTATGCCTTTAAAACGGCCGGTACCAAACAAATCAAGTACATCGCGACCATCAACGGCACCAAGTGTACGTCAACGGTCAATTTGGTCATTCGCGAGTCTCCAAAAATCAAGTTGACTTTGGTGAATTTGTACGAGCAGTGTTTCGAAAATAACTTGTTCTGTTTCAACGATTCGACCTTCAACTCGAATGGAGCTAAGATCAAGAATATCAAATACCTGGTCAGTGATGGTCAGTTGTTTGAGTATTCGAATCCCAGCATGCCTCAAACCTTTTGCTTTTCCATCAAGGACCAGCGTGGAGGAACCTTTGATCTGTACATTGAGGTAGAAGATGAGAACGGTTGTGTTAGCGCTGATACCATTCAGGCCGCGGTGAAAGTGCGCGAGAAAATCGGTGCGCGTTTTACCTCGAATAAGCCTGTGCAATGCGATTCGGTAACAGCGATCATTAAAAACATTTCCCAGATCGATAAGAGCCAAGTAAAAAATATCACTTGGTACTGGGGCGATGGTACCATCACCAATGATTGGGGACCGGATATCACCAAGACTTTTTATGGTCAAGGAACCTACAATTCCAAAATGATCATTGAGACTTTAGATGGTTGTAAAGATTCATTCGAGGTTACCGCGACCGCTACGGTTTTTGCTTCCAAAGCGAACATCGTAGCTGACAAAGATTCTACCTGTATCAGCGATCCGAAGATTGCATTCAAAGTGGATCAGATTCCTTCTGGCGCAACCGGTTTGTTGTGGAATTTCGGTGATCCCAATACAGGTCCTCGTAACTTCGATAATCGCAACTGGGCTACTGAACACGTGTTCTCAGGCCTAGGTCCATTCCAGATCAACCTGACTTATAGACACCCCATTTGTGGAAACAAGTCAGCGTTTGATACTGTCATCATTTTGGGACCCGTTTCGACCATTGAAGTGGCGTTCAACCGAATTGCAGAATTTGAAGTATTCCAGTGTCCCAAGGATATCATGGATACGGTTCACTTTAAGAACTTTTCGACGTTCTACCACAACGACAAAGACTTTACTGATGATGATTCTACGTGGTACAAGCCTGATGGCACCTTGGGTCACACCTTTAGGTCTCAGGTTTGGGTGAAGCCCATTCGCAACGAGTTGAACTCAGATAGCACCTATTCGGTTTATCAGGGCAACCCTTCGCCTGGTGGAGGAAACGATTACAAGAAGCGTGAGCGCGTTTGCGCCATTCGCTTGTGGGATTTTGGTGACAACTATGCGCCAAAGTGTACCACCGATGTCATGGAGAATAAGAACGTCTTCGTGAATTGCAACTTCTCGCGAGATACCTTGCCTAAGCACTATTATCCGAGCTGGGATCTGGTCATGTTGAGCGATTTCAAAAATGCACCCATGCAGGATGCCATCTTTATCGATAGCAACGGCTTGTGCAAAATCTTGAACGTATGGCCAGACTCTATGTTCTACATCATTCAGGATTCCATTGTGACTGTTCCCAACGATCCTGGTTATTTGAACTTAGCAGCGAGTGATTACGGTCCTGGTTCTGTTAAGAAGTATTTGCAGGATGTTTATTGGAAGGGTAAGGGTACTCGGTACATCGAAGATCCTGTAGAAATGGAATTGGGCAATGGCGACACGGCCTATGTTGGTCCCATGAACGGTCCTTACAACACCATGCACATTGGTCCTAAAACGGTCAAGCTGAACGCCAAGGAAGAAGTACAGCTCAGGAGCAAAACCGACTCGGTGAAATTCTTGCTGACGGTGACCCTGAAAAAAGATACTCTTCCGTATAACCTGTACCTGATTCGTTACAACAAAGGTGAGCGACCCATTGTATTGGATAGTTTCAAGCGCTTCCCCAACGGGAAACAAAACTTCGACTGGTCCATCAACTACCAGCGCTACCGTGATTTGTATTATGCCAAGATCCCCCAGTGTCAGAATGTGAAGTTGCTGCACAAGGATACTTGTCATCCCTTCCAGTGTGAGAGTGAGGCTACCAAGCAATTGGCCATGATGCATGCCAATGCGGGCGGTGTCGGTTCCGGTCTGTTGAAAGACGCTATTGAGTGTTTGGGTGCCAAGAGCCCCCAATACGGTATCACCTTCGTTTTGAGTGACTTGAAACCTGGTTGTACCTTCTCTCATGTGGCGATCAACTTTGACTCATCTTGTAACCCCAATGGTTTCGTGCCTTTAAGTGGTTTGAGCCCTGGTGGTCGTCCTCCTGGACCTCCATTCCCTGGCTACCAAATTGCCGGTAACCCACCGAGCCGTTATTCCAAGCAGTATACAGCTTCTGAAGTTTGTGATCCTAGTGGTTGCATCACGGTCGGTATCATTGTTGGAAACGGTGTAGATAAGAATGGCAACAAGCCCTTGTGTTCCGATACTCAGTGGTACAGCCGTTTTGCATGTTTCCCCTTGATCGATCCTGCTTTCGAGGTGGTGACTCCCAAGCCCAATTCCTTGAACATTCGCAAGATTTGTAAGGGCGATGACATTGTGGTTCGTCCTACTCCTGGTAACAAAACCCGCACCCGTGATTTGAAGTCGCTTCGTTGGGAATTGGCTACAGGTAACGCAAGCCCCTACTATTCAAAAGGCTGGCGCCGTTACATCCAAGAAGATTATTTCCATTACCAGAAATTGCCTGGTCGCAATGACTCGGCCATCTACAACTACATTGTGGTTACCCGTGGCGGTGAAGATCCCTACCAGATCCCTTGCACCGACGTTTGGGATGATGGCAAAACCTACAAAATTCAAGGTCCTGATACCATCATTACGGCTGAGATCACCAAGTACGAGATCGCCGCTGATGTATCAGAGGTGTGGGACAACATCAAGGATCGCGCAGAGAAGCGTGGCTTCGATCCCTTTGCCTTGTCGCCCACAGACATCGCGAAGATGATCTGGAACAACGTAGGTGTGATTGGTCAGCCAAGCACCGGCGCCTACGGATGCATCGATACCACTGGTTTCGGTAAGTTCATCAAGTACTACTACGTGCCAGATCCAGCGTACACGAAGATTTTGAGTCCTCGCGATACCAACATTGTTCCTTTGGACAGCTGGAAGCAGGGTAATACTTACATCAAGGCCTATACCTTTAACCCCAATTGGGCTGGTTACCATTTGATCAGCTTGAGCATGACCTCAGCCAATGGTAAGTGTGATGATTTTGCTGCCTTCCCTGTATTGGTTGGTTTTGCAATGGAGTTGGAATTGCCTGATTCCATCATTTGCCAAGACCAGGCAAACAACTTGCAGGCCTTGCCTAAGTACCGCATGTTCCACCCAGATCCGATCAACTTCGGAACTTGGGATACCTATGACTACTGGCGCGATCAAGATCGTCAGAAGGACATCGCTCAGGGCAAACCCAATCGCGAAGCCATTACTCGTTGGGATTGGAGCAAAGCCGATGATGGAGTTTCTACTCCCTTTGGTGGAGCGCCTTACGGTGCTGCCGGTCCAGGTACTGCTTTGAACCCCTGGAAACAGTTGGGTGGAGGCGGAGCCGGTGCTCTTTACTACAAGAACGATTCGGGTGTGTACATCATGCGCAACGTAGCTGGTGACTCAACGGGTTGTATGGATACCATCGAGCGTCGATTGTTCATCACTCGTTTGGATCCCTTCTTCAACTTGAGTTTGAACATTCCTTCTTGTAACTCAGTCATTGAGTTCTTCGATAGCTCCATTTTGTACGATCCCTGCAACTGGGCCATCAAGAATTGCGACGGTACAACCAACCCCACCGAATGTGACTTCATTCGTGAATGGTTCATCGATTGGGGAGATGGTATCACCAACTTGTACAAGCGCGCAAGCAGCGACGAGCAAGGATTGCCTGATCGTATCGCTCACAAATACACCCGCAACGGATGGTTCCAGGTCAAATACTTGCTGAAAACGGATCAAGGTTGTGAAGACACCGTTAGCCGTTGGATCAAGATTCCTGGTCCTCGTCCCAAGTTTGAGTTTACCACCAAGTTTGGCAACGAAGTAACCATCTGTGCTGGCGATAGCATACAATTCACCAACCTGACCGACTCAGCCAGCACAAGCGCTGACTGGACCTGGTTCTTCGGTGACGGTGCCATCGATAACGTGAAAGATCAGTTCGTGAGTCATACCTATGACAAAGCAGGTCGCTTCTTTGTGTTCTTGGAGCAGTACGACTCATTGATCGTGCCCCCCAACGTTCGCAAGTTCTGTCCTGCTACCTACCCTGACACCCCATCACAGGCTGCCTTCATTGTGAATGTATTGCCCCGTGACAGTGTGCGTGGTTTGATTTTGAAGTCAGCCATTTGTCCTGGTGACTCGAACACCTTCATCGATTTGTCTGACACCGTCTTCAAATCGTACAAGTGGCGCTTTGAAAACTTGAGCAATGGCCAGGTGGATACCATCACAGTGACCGATTCCATCTATACTCGCCAGTTCTGGTCTCCCGGTGTGTACCGTGTGACGCACTTGGCTGAGTATGATCCGCAAAGACCGAACCCCTGGTGTCCGACCATCATGGCTGATATGTTCTTTACGGTAGATTCTGTTATAGCTGACTTTAGCATTGACTCCAGCAATAAGCCTGACTTTAGCTTCACCCGCACCGATATCAACGGTACACAGTGGCGCTGGGGCTTTGGTCACCAAAACGACATCACCCAAACTCTACCCAATGTCTTCATTGAGAACTTGAAGTCGGGTGACAAGACGGTTCAGTGGTCTTACGACAGCTCGAACGTCTACTATGTCTGCTTGGAGGTAACCAATGCGACCGGATGCAAAGACACGATTTGTAAGCCTGTGGTGGTGGACTTGTTCGTTTACTTGGCCAACGTCTTCACTCCTGGAGATAACAATGGTAAGAACGATACCTATCGAGTGCCCATCCAGGGTCAGGATCTGTTTGAGATTCGCATCTTCAACCGCTGGGGTGAGCGTGTGTTCTACTCAGAAGATCCCAAGGTTCAGTGGAACGGTCGTGTGAACAACGACGGGCCTGAAGTTCCCTCGGGTACTTACTTCTACCAAGTGACCTACCGCTTTAAGGGCAAAGACAAAATCAATAAAGTGAACGGTTCAGTGAACCTGATTCGCGGAAACTAATTCGTTTAAGCGCCGGCCCCTGGGCCGGCGCTTTTGTTATGAAACTACCACAATTTCAACTCCTCTCTGATTCAGGAGAATGGCGCAGTGAAAATGACTACCTCGGTCAGCCGCTGGTCTTGTACTTCTATCCCAAGGATCATACACCCGGTTGTACCAAAGAGGCCTGCACGTTTCGGGATCGATTTCCCGATTTTGAATCGTTGGGGGCCCGCGTAGTAGGTATTAGTGCCGATGGTATAGAGCAGCATGAAAAGTTCAAACGCGATTTTGGTTTGCCCTTTGAACTGCTTTCGGATCCAAAGGGCAGTTTGGCCGCTGCTTTGGGCGTCCAAAAAAGTCTATTTGGATTATTACCGGGACGAGAGACATTGGTGTTTGATGCTCATGGACAGCTCAAGCATCGATTTGCCTCTCAATTGAATGTGGATAAGCACGTTACCGAGGCGTTGAGATCTTTACAAGGCGCTTGAAATTTCTTTTATTCAGAAATTGTACAATTGACACTTATTTCTTTTTCATTAGAAACGAATGGACTATTTTTGAACAAAACTAGATTATTATACCTATGAAAAACACGTACAAACTAGCCCTTGCTTTGGGGTTGACGGCCATTTTTGGTTCGGCTCAAGCTCAAACAGGATTGTTCATTTCGGAGTATGCCGAAGGAACAAGCAACAACAAGTACTTCGAGTTGTACAATGGAACGGGTGCTACCGTGAATTTGGAAGACTACATGTACGTATCCTGCTCTAATGGATGCGCCGTGACCGGAGAATTTGAATACGACAACTCAGGTGTATTCACCGGGCATACCATTGCTCCTGGTGGAACGTTTGTAGTCGCTCACCCTTCTGCTGAAGCCAATATTTTGGCCAAAGCCGACACTACCTTCACTTACATGTCTAACGGAGACGACTGGTTTGCTATTTTGTGGCGCGCTGACTCTTCTGTAGTAGATATGATCGGGGAGTCTGGTGCTGATCCTGGATCAGGATGGGACGTAGCCGGTGTTAGCAACGGTACGATGGACCATACTTTGGTTCGTAAAAAATCAATCACCCAAGGTAATGGCGGAAATTGGTCGTCATCGGCTGGGACAGATGCATCGAACAGTGAATGGGTTGTATGGGATAAGCCTGATGGAACGTATTTGTCACCTTCTCTTGGAATGCGTTGGTTCAATGTCAATGTTACATTTCAAGTGAACATGCAAAATGAAGCTGTGTCTCATTTTGGTGTACACTGTCCTGGTGCTTTTAATAATTGGAATCCAGGAGCATCAGAATCGGAAATGACTAATTCATCTGGTTATATTTATGAAGTAACTGCTTCTATGGAGGCCGATTCTTATTATGAATATAAATTTATCAATGGCAATGCATGGGGTCAACCTGATGAATCGAGCAATAGGAAGTTGACAGTTGGATCAACGGATACAACTTTGGCAGTTGTTTGTTTCAACAGCGACGTTGATTGCGCCGCTCCTGCCAACGGTACCCACAAGGTAACCTTCCAGGTAGAAATGAAGAACCAAGACATCGACGCCGATGGTGTACGTGTAGCTGGTAACTACCAGGCTGCTGCTGGTCACGCCAATGACTGGAGCCCTTCTGATTGCCCCAAGGCTGCACAGCATGGTACCATCTGCCGTTTGGTTGCTTGGTTGCCCGATGGTAGCTACGAGTACAAATTCGTCAACGGTACCGGCGGATGGGAAAGCGCTAACAACCGCGCTTTGACCGTGAGCGGTTCTGACGTAGTAACCAAGTTGGTGTGTTTCAACGAAACCGATACTTGTGCTACTGTTACCAAGATCAAAAAGACCATCAAATTGTTCGTGAACGACGGAAACTTCTCCAACAGCTTCAAGTTGACTGATGTGAAGTTCAAAGGTCAAATGAGCTCGTGGTCTGACTTCCAAGCCTACGATGACGGAACCAATGGTGACATGACTGCTGGTGACGGTATCTGGACCGCTGAATACGAGTTGAGCACCGGTACCTACGAGTGGGGTGCTACCGATATGGGCAATTGGATCATCAAAGGCCCCAACTTGAAAGTGACTTTGAACGGTGATGGTTCTGTAACTGGTGATACGGTTTGGAACATCGCTGCTCTGGGTGATTTGATCAATGTTACCTTCTCTGTAGACATGAGCGATACCATCGTGAACGCTGCAGGTGTATGGTTGGCAGGTAACTTCCAGCCTTACATGGAGACTCCCCAAGGTGAGTGGAAATACAACACCATCCAGTTGACCGACAACGGTGATGGCATTTGGAGCACTACGGTTAAGCTGTGGGCTCAGAAATACCAGTACCGTTTTGCTAACGACAGCGCAGAAGCCGCCAGCGAAAACTGGTTGGGTGCTGAGTGCAGCAGCTTGAACGGTTACAACAAGTTCGACCGTGTATTCGACGTTACCACTACCAAGCAGGATACTGCCTTGCCAACGTACAAGTGGAACCGTTGCGAAACCGTTACCTTGAATACAGACAACATTATCGGTGCCGGTGAGGTTCGTTTGTTCCCCAACCCTGCTGAAGGTCAGTTCACTGTTGCCTTGAGCGGTAGCCGCATTGCTAATGTAACTGTCATGAGCCTTGATGGCCGTGTAGTTCGTCAGGTTGCTGGATCAAGCCAGAGCGTGGTAGTCGAAACTACCGGATTGCGTGGATTGTACATGGTGAGCATCAGCGACAGCATGGGCCGCAGCACAACTCAAAAGGTTGTATTGAAATAATCCCTCTATAGAAACTAGGAAAAGGCCCCGATTAATCGGGGCCTTTTTTTATGCTCAGTGGGCCAAGCTGTTGGGCCGATTGTGGCCTCTTAAATGTCAAATGAAAATCCGCGCTCCAAGAATCGATTGTAGCGCTTGGTGTCGTACTTGTACAACATGGCTGGGCGATGCGAAACATCGGTTTGGCGGTAGCCAGTTTCACTAATGAGGTTCATGCTCAAGAGTTTTTTGCGGAAGTTGCGGGTGTCGAATTCTCGTTCCAGCACGGCTTCGTAAAGTTCTTGAATTTGAGTCAGAGTGAAGTGTTTGGGCAGCAATTCGAATCCGATGGGTTGAGTCCTAATCTTGTTGCGCAACTGCTGCTTGGCAAATTCCAAAATCTCCATGTGGTCAAAGGGCAGCTCTGGTATCTCATTAATGGGGAACCATGCGGCTTCTTCGGCCCAAGAGGAGGCCTGAACCTGGTAGTCTTCGACTTTGATCAGTGCGTAATAAGCGATGGTGAATACCCGCCCAAAGGGGTGGCGGTTTACGTCGCCAAAGGCATGAACCTGCTCCATGTAGATGTTGTCCAAGCCAGTCAGGCTGCGCAAAACATGAATAGCCGACTGGTTCAGGTTTTCATCCAAGGGTACAAAATCTCCAGGCAAGGCCCATCGGTCTTTGTAGGGCTCAGCACCGCGGTAAATCAACAAAACCTTCAAGGCTTTGCCATCAAATCCAAAGATGACATTGTCGACCGTAACAGCCGACTTGAAATGATTGTGTGATTCCTTTTGATGCATTGCCATTCCAAAAGTCGGAAATTGTTGTATCATTTACAATATGCTTTTTGTATTCCTGTTTGGCCGTATTTGCTGAAATTAATAGGGTCTTTGTGCGCTTATTGTATCTCAGCATCACATCAGCACAAATACTTGGCCTTTGAATTGTGCTCGACTCTGTTCGATTTCTTAAATTGCTAGACAACTCTTACACAAAAAAATGATGAACAAATTTTTGGCTAATTCTCTTTTTGCCAGCGTAAAAGCGTTAGAAAAAAGGGGTTGGGTCCTGTTCCTGTTGCTCGCTATGGTCATGCAGGTTCAGGCGCAAACGTATTCCGGCTATGTGAAAGACCTTTCTGGGGCTTCGATTTCTGGTGTCCGTGTTGAAGCGCGTGACGCAGAGGCAACAACCAATGAGGCAGGATTCTTTACCGTGGCAGCTGAAGCCGGACAGTCTTTGGTTTTTTCACATCCCAATTTTCAGAAGTACTCAACGCTGCTGACCGATATCACGGAGTTATCCATTCAGTTAACGGCCAATGATGAATCCATCAACCCGGTTGTGGTGGTGGGTTATGGAACCAGCCGCAAAAAGGATCTGACCGGTTCAGTAGGCTCGGTTCAAGCCAAAGATTTGGTGGTTCAGCCGGTGATGACGGCGACTTCGGCCATACAGGGCAAATTGGCGGGTGTACAGATCACCAATTACGGTGGCCCTGGTACAACGCCTACGGTACGAATTCGTGGAACGGGTTCGGTCATAGGTGGGGCAGAGCCCTTGTATGTCGTGGATGGTGTGATCACCGATGACATTCGCAACATCAATACCGCTGACATTGTTAGTGTCGACGTATTGAAAGATGCTTCTTCAACCGCCATCTATGGGGTTCGCGCTTCCAATGGTGTCATCTTGATTACCACCAAAACGGGCAAACGTGGAGCTTTGTCTATCGATTACAATGGCAGTTATGGCATCAAAGCCTTGACCAACAAGGTTCGCATGGCAGGTCCCAATTTGTTCGCGATTTATTCCAATGAGGCGGCGGGCACTTACGCCATTACTGAAAACGACATCACCGGTCAAACCGATTGGATGGATGCCATCACCCGCACCGGATCCCAAATGAACCATGCCTTTACCTTCAGCGGGGGCAATGAATTTTCCACTTCTCTGTTGTCCATCAACTATTACAAGGAAGATGGAATTTTGTTGGGCAACGATTACGAGCGAGTGGCGGTTCGCAGCAACAATACCTTCGATCTTAGTCGCCGCATCAAAGCAGGAAGTACGATGGGTTTGAGCAAATACCACTCAAACAACAAACCGTACAGTGCCTTTACCTCGGCGTATAACGCAGCTCCCATTTACAACGCCAAGAATCCAGATGGAACTTACGGTTACACGACCAAAAGCAATGTGGGGAATCCGTTGGCATCGCTTGAATTGACCGACGACCAGTCTTGGGGATTTCGTTTACAGGGCAGTGCATGGGGCGAAGTGGCCCTGGGCCGCAACATGAGTTTCCGCACGAGTTATGGTGCCGATTTGTACGAGAACAATGGGCAGAACTTCCAAAATAAGTACTATGTGAGCCCCACTCAGCGCTACGATACAACCACCTTGTCGGTGTCGCAAAATCAAGGCTACCGCTGGATCTGGGACAATACCTTGAATGGCTCTTACCAAGCGGGATCTCAGCACTCGTTCAAGTATGTCATCGGTCATACGGCTGAGCGTTTCGACGGTATTCAATACTGGATGTCTCGCGATGGTGTGGCTCCTCAACAGCAATACCGCTATTTGAACAT
>JALRLA010000409.1 GCA_023254645.1 Bacteroidia bacterium | reverse complement strand
TGAGCATGCGAAACTGTATGGCCGTTCGGTCTGTAATGAGGCCGCTCATGCCCCCTAAAGCGTCTATCTCTCTGACTATCTGTCCTTTAGCAACTCCACCCATAGCGGGATTGCAGCTCATTTTTGCTATGGTTTCCATATTCATGGTCACCAACAAGACTTGCGAACCCATGGTAGCGGCGGCATGGGCCGCTTCACAGCCCGCATGGCCAGCACCCACCACTATGACATCGTATGTTTCGCTTTTGAGCATATGCAAAGATAAACCGACTAGGCTTGCTCGCGCCAGAGCTTCAAGGCCTCTTCTTCAGCGGCACGCATCTTGGCTTGATCTTCTGGGCTCTTGTCTTTGTGTCCCAACAAATGAAGCAGGCCATGAAAGACAACACGGGCCAATTCTTCTTCGGGTTTCACGTGAAACGCAGCCGCGTTTTCTTTGGTGCGGTCTACTGAAATGTAAATCTCCCCGTCAATGGAGTTTTGTTTGTCTCCCAAATCAAAGGTGATGATGTCGGTGTAGGTGTCGTGTTGCAAATGCTCTTGATTCATTTCGAGCAATTCTTCGTCGTTGCAAAAAACGTACGATAAATTTTCAACTCGTTTGTTTTTGCTCAAACACAATTGATGCAACGTTTTTCGAAAACGATTTCGTTCGGTTTGATTCAAGAAACGAGAGCGACCGAGAAATTGAATGGGGTTCATGATGTTGTTTTCACGTGAAACTTACAAGGCACCCGCTTGGGCGAGGTGATAATCTTTGGGCTGTAGGTATTGTTCAGCCAGGGCTTGCAGGGTTTGGCCTTGGCAAGACCAAAGGGTGTCGAGTGTTTGGCCGAGTTCTACTTCGTCTTGGCCGCGAACCCAGAGCTGTTTGGCTCGGGCGGCCGAAGCGAAGGGCCCGTCAAACTGAGCCCGAAAAGCCCCTGCGAAATAGGCCTTGGCCCGATTGAGCTCCTCTTCGGGAATCGCCTTGTTGATCAAGGCTAGCATGTTTTCTTGAATGGCGGCCGTGGCCAACTCCCTGCTTTCGGCCTTCATTTCTGATGAGATGGACCAGGTATACCCTGATAGGGCGGGGCTGATTCGCGAACCGATGCCATAGGTTAGCCCTTTGCTTTCGCGCAAATCTTGCATGAGGCGCGAGCCGAAGTAGCCACCCAAAACCGTGTTGAGCAAGCTAAGGGCGATACGGTCGGTGAAAGCAAGGTTGTTAAGGTGCCGAGCCATCACTAGACTCACTTGGCTGCTTTTGGG
>JALRLA010000398.1 GCA_023254645.1 Bacteroidia bacterium | reverse complement strand
CTCATATATTTGCAGCCCCGTTCGGGATGTAGCGCAGCCCGGTAGCGCACTTGCATGGGGTGCAAGGGGTCGCTGGTTCGAATCCAGTCATCCCGACGAACGACAAGCCCCTGGCGAAAGCCAGGGGTTTTTTTATGGGTTGGCGCGGGAATGCCTCGGGCATTCCAAAGCGCGAACCCATAAAACCGCCGCGCAGCGGCGGGCTTGTCGTTCAGACCACCCCCTCAAGGATGGCCGAGGCCCGCAGGGCTGAAGGCAATCCAGTCGAAGTTTTTTATGGGTGGTTTCAAGTAGTGTTGGTTTAACCCATAAAACCGCCGCGCAGCGGCGGGCTTGTCGTTCAGGCCATCCAGTCGAGATTCTCTGTTGCCCTACTTCCTTGCCCGCAGTATCTTTACGCCATGCAAGCCTTGAACATTCTCTTCATTGGGGGCTCCAAGCGGGTTTCTGCCGCTCGGGCATTCAAGGCGGCAGGAGCCGATTTGGGATTTGAGGTGAACATCGTGGCCTACGAAATGGGCCGCGGATTGCCCATTGAATCTGAGGCCAAAGTTTTGCAAGGATTGCGGTTTTCTGATCCAGAAATATTGGCAGATTTGCGGAAGGTCATGGCTGATTATAAGATTGATATAGCCATGGCTTACCATGATCACGCCGTGGGTTTGTTGGCTCAATTGACCGATGCCACTTTTGTTCCGACCTGTAGTTTAGAACGCTGCGAGATCTTTTTCTCGAAGAAAGCCTCCAACAAGTATTTTGAAAGCATTGGGATGCCGGTAGCCGGTTATCCGTTGGGAGTGCCTGCCATTGCCAAGCCCGATAAAGGATCTGCTTCCCAAGGGCTTTTGCGCTTTTATGAGCAGGCTGAACTGGATGCATTTTTGGCTGGTCCTGAGTATTTAAACTACGAAATTCAGCGCCTGATTACCGGCCAAGAGTATTCGGTCGACGGATACATTTATAAGGATGGGTCTAGCCACTTTTTTGCTGCGCGCAAGCGTTTGGAAACGCTTGGGGGGGAGGCCGTGCGCAGTTTGACCGTCGACCACGAGGGCATCACTAAGGCTTGCGAGACATTGGCTGGGCAAGAAGGAATTCGCGGGGCTATTACCGTGCAATTCATTGAAGATGCCCAAACTGGTGAGTTCTATACCATGGAAGTCAATCCTCGTTTTGGAGGGGCTATGCTGACGACCTGGGGTGCCGGAGTTCCATGGTTCCACATGGTCATTTGCGATGCCAAATCACTGCCGCATCCTGATGTGAATTTTCAACCCAACACCTTGATGGTGCGCAGTTTTCAAGAGCATTTTTTTGCCAACCATGACGCGAACTAAGACCTTCATTATCGCCGAAATTGGCGTGAATCACAATGCCGATTTTGAACTGGCTGTTCAAATGATAGAGGCGGCTGCTGCCTGCGGTGTCGATGCGATCAAGTTTCAAACGGCTATACCCGAGTTGGTTCAGACGCGACAGGCGCCCAAGGCTGAATACCAAAAGGTGACTACCGGCAATGCCGATGAAAGCCAACTGGAGATGTCGCGCAAGTTTCATTTTGAGCACGATGCGTTTCCTAAGCTCAAGACCGAGGTTGAAAAGCACGGTGTGCAATTTTTATCGACGGCGTTTGATTTGAAAAGCTTGGATTATTTGACCTTGATGGGCGAGACGGTGTACAAGATTCCTTCGGGCGAGATTACCAATTTGCCCTACTTGCGAGCCATCGCTCAGCGCGCCAGTCAAGTTTACATTTCAACAGGAATGGCCACTTTTGAGGAGGTAGAAGCGGCGGTAAACGCCTTGTTAGAGTCTGGACAAAAGCGTGAGCAAATCACGGTATTGCAGTGCAACACTGAGTATCCTTCGCCCTTTGAAGATGTCAACTTGAACGCCATGGTGGAGATGGGTCGACGTCTTGGTCTAACCTACGGATTAAGCGACCATACCCCCGGAATCGAGGCCTCTTTGGCCGCCGTGGCTATGGGAGCGACCTTGATAGAAAAGCATTTTACCACTGACCGCGGCTTGCCTGGTCCGGATCAGCATGCTTCTTTGATCCCATCTGAATTTGAGGCCTTGGTGAAAGGAATACGCCGTGTAGAATTGGCGATGGGTTCGGCTGAAAAGAAGCCTAGCCCTAGCGAGGCTAAGAATAAATTCATCGCTCGCCGTTCTGTATTTGCCGCTGTTGATTTACCTGCAGGTACAGTGCTCAGCATGGACAACTTGGTCGTTTTGCGTCCAGAAGGAGGCATTTCACCGATGCGCATCGATGAGTTGATAGGCCGAACATTGAATTGCGACCTTAGCGCCCAAACGGCTATTTCTTGGGATCATTTGAAGGGCCAATGAGGGCGCTGCTGTTTGATCTGGACAACACCCTTTACCCGGAGGCCGATTATTTCCGAGCCATTTTTTCGCAGTTTTCGCAAAACGAGGGGCTGGATTTTGGAAGATTTGCATTTCTATTCAATGATTTTGACCAATTTCGATTTACGCAGCGGGACATTTTTCGTTACGCGTTGAACCAAGCGGGCGAGTTTTCTGAGTCTCGACACCAAGCCCTGTTTGAGTTGTTTGTGGGAATCAAATGTGAACTGAAATCATACGATGGTGTACAGGAGCTCATCGATTGGGCCTTCTCCCAAAACTTGCGTATCGGTGTACTGACCAACGGTCATATTGAGGCCCAGTCCAACAAATGGAATTGCTTGGCATTATCGGGCATGGAACACATTCACTTTGTACCTGCTAGGCTGTTGGGCGCCGACAAACCATCACCCTTGAGTTTTGAAGAAATGATGATTCAGATGGGTTGCCGAGCCGAGGAAACCCTGTTCATTGGCGATCGCTTTTCAAACGACATTGAATGGGGTTTGAATCAGGGTGGAACCGGAGCCTTGGTAAATGCCCACGAGAAAGGCAAAGGAGTGCCTTCGTTTGAGTCATTCGATTCATTGTTGGATTGGGTAAAGCGTCAAAATCTGTAAATGTCCATAGCCTGTAAGTGGTGCAAAGTCTAGGGCTTTCGGCCATTCAAATTCCATCTAATACCGATAAACATGCGCCTTCCTTGGTTGGGCGCGTAGATGTAGGTAGGATCAAAGGTCAATCCAAAAGGATTTTCCGGGCTAACGAGAGCCTTTCCATCCGAATCGAATTCTACTAGCCTATCGAAGGGATCATGGCTGCGTGCAATGAGAAACGGATTGCCCTTATTGGGTGTCCAATTCAATAGGTTCTTTGCGCCGCCATAGAATTCAATCTGGCCATTAAAGGTCTTGGTGAACTGCACATTTTGAATGCTCCACCAAGGTGATTGATCTTTTCGAGGATCCCATGGGCTAAGCAAGGGCAGTAGCATGGGGCTGTAGACATTACCGGTGTAGTCGATTGATATTCCCAAGGTGCGAATGGGGTAGGATAAGTTCCAAGCGGCGGTGAATCTCTCCGTGAACATTTGTCGTTGGCGTTTGCCCTCATCAGAGGTAGATACGTCCATGATTGTTGCCCCCAGAGTAAACTTGATACCAGACTTCGAAAGACATTCCGTTTGCAATGAAAGTCCTGTTGATCGAGCT
>JALRLA010000376.1 GCA_023254645.1 Bacteroidia bacterium | reverse complement strand
CAAATGACCTTCATCGCAGGCCTTGAAGTAATCCAACAACTGATCGTGGTCGGGGTGGGCAGAGAAAGCATCGGTCTTTCGGACCGCGGCGCGAACGGCACGAGGCTTGTGATTGATTTCGACAAAATCTTGGCCTTGCATCAGTCGATGCCCCAAGGTGCCTTCGGCACAGAAACCGGCAATCAAAACGGTGTTGTTTTCGCCGCCAATGTTGTTCTTCACGTGCATCTGAATGCGACCACCCTCTACCATTCCGGCCGCCGAAATAATGACACAGGGCTCGGGGATTTCAGACAAAACCTCGCTCTCCTTTTCGTCCTGAATGACGTACAAATTGTCAAAATCAAACAAAGAACCGTGCTTAGCGTGGAAGGCTTTGGCCTCGTCGTTCAAATAGGGCAAACTGTGCTGATACACCCGAGTGCTTTTGATGGCCAAGGGGCTATCGGTGAATATCTTGATGTTGGGCAATTTGCCCTCTCGGTACAGCTGGTGCAGGGTAAACAAAATGGATTGGGTTCGGCCTACGCTGAAGGCAGGAACAACCAGTTTTCCGCCGTTTTCTACGCAGGTCTCTTGGATCTCGCGCAGCATGATTTCTTCGGCCTTTTGGGAATGCTGTTCGTGCTTGCGACCCCCATAGGTGCTCTCCGATACCAAGTAATTCAACTTGGGCATGGGCATGGGATCGGGTACCAACTTGGAATTCTTGTTGCCCAAATCACCCGTAAAGCCAATGCGCTTGGTCTCGCCGTTTTCACGAACCTCCAAAACCACACTAGCGGCCCCCAAAATGTGACCAGCAGTATAGAATTGGAGACTTAAGTGCTCATTGTATTCGTATCGAACTCCAAAATCAACCGTTTCCACCTGGTCAATCATGTCCAAGATATGCTTAGCAGAGTACAAGGGGCTAGGAACCGAATCACGGTACTGACCCTTTTTGCGCTTGGAGAATTTCTTGCGCTTTTTGGCTATCTCCATGCGCTGAATGTTCAAGCTATCGTGCAACAAGAAATCGCTCAATTCCAAAGTAGGAGGTGTGCACACAATCAAGCCATCAAAACCCTGCTTGATCAAATTGGGAATGTTTCCCGAATGATCAATGTGCGCATGGGTCAAGATCAATAAGTCAATCTTCTCAGGGTCGAACGGAAAACGGGCATTGTTGATCTCGAAATTCTTCTTGTCTTCGTAATCCAATCCGCAATCTATCAATACGGTAGTACCGTCTTCTAACTCCAAAAGGTGTTTGCTTCCCGTCACTTGCCGCGCTGCGCCCCAAAAGGTCAACTTCATGGTGCAAAGGTAGGGCCGCGGCACGGCAACACGGGACTAATTGGTAGAGATTTACTACCTATTCATCAGGGAATAAATACTTTGAAGGCCAAGGCTTGTTTCTCGTTGGTTCCCTGAACAAAATAGATGCCGCTGGGCAGTTCGAGGTGATTCCAAGATTCTGAACCCTCCCAAACAATGGAACCACCACTGTTTAAAACGCGAATGATGCGAAATCTACCAACAGGCTCAAGTCCTTGACCCTTGATCAGAACACATTGATTGGGCTCTATCGAGGTACCTTCTTCTTTGAGCAATTGTTGGCGCAATTGGACCCATTCCATTTTGGGGTAGCAGTTGCCGTTGAGTAAAGACTGTCTATCACAAGCCAAAGGCAGGGTCGAAAAACCGCCAGAGCCATTGTAATACCCAACTTGAACAAGGCCAGCAAGGCTGTCATTTGTGGGCTGAAAATAGTTCGACCCTAAATCAAAAGTCTCGCTTTGATCCTTCCAATAGGGCTGTCCCATATCCATGTCAATCAGACCGCCCACCAATACCCCACAGGTTTGGCAAGATTTGAGCTTGATGAAGTTGTTGTACCCATCCAAAATTGGCTTGGTGTGATGCAACAACAAGGCGTGCCTAGCATTAGCGAAAAAAGTATTGGCGCCTCCCGCCACTGTTTTTTGTTGGTATACTGACCAGGCCTTTTTACTGCTGGACATGCTCAACCAAGACCTGGCCACCTCTACGCCTATCTGATTTTCAGAAAAGGTGTTGCAATTCAAAATCGTAGGTTGGTACAGGGTTTTGACTCCCAACTGGTTCCCATAGAAACGGCTCTGGGAAACAAAACAAGGGTCGGCATTGGGTTTTTGGTTTTTAACAGAAAAGGCAAAATAGGACTGATGGGTAAACAGACAGTTGAGCACAGATACTTCACCCCATGCATCCTGAATTTCTACCCCATTGAGATTCCTTTCAAACAGGCAATTCTCCAAACTCAGTCCACCACCGCGGTGCTCCAATCCCAGAGAGTTGTTCTCGAAGCGAGATCCATTAAGCACCAGCGATTTGACATCAGGTCCGACTTGAAGCCCCTTCCCTAATCCTTGAAAGGTGCAGTTCTTTACCAGGGGCTGCCCTGAGGATAAAAACAGCCCTGAAATCGAATCCTGACTGGTCTTTTGCTCTCCCTTGCAGACCAAGTTGATTAAGCTATCGACCTGGCCTAAGGCCATGGTGGCACCTGCATGGAAATAAACTTTGCAGTTACTCAAAGCGCTGCTAATCGGCCAGGTTTCAGCGGTTTTCTTGTTGGGAACACGAACCGAGCCATTGATGTGCAACTCCCCACTTTGACCTTGAATGTCAAAACGACTTCCGGGGCGATTGGCCAACAGATTAAACCCCTGAACCAAGGTGCTATCGGCCCTCAAATGAAGTTGACTTACACCGCTCATCAGCAATTTGAAATCGGCTCCATTCATCAAGATCACTCGTCCATCCAGCAATATTCGACCTGAGCCTTCTAGCTCCAAAATGGCGCCTTTTTCCAGCACAATGCTTGTGCCCAACTCAGCCTCAAAGGTGGCTTCGTGAGACACCTGAAACACGGCAGCACTGTCCACCCAAAGCTGGCTACCAGACTCAAGGTGCATGATAGACCCCTCTAATTCAGTGCGGGATCCTTCAAACAGATGCAAGGTGGAGTATTCTGAAACTCGGAAGTCACAGTTGTTTTGAATGAGCAGCTGGCCCTTTACATCAATGACTTGGTTGCGACAGGGACCGGTGCGTAAAACAGGCAGTGACGCTCGACGGCTCAAGGAATCACGCTGTACAAACGCCGAAATTTTTTCCTGAGACCTAAAAAGAGCCACACTATTGGCCGGAATTTCCGTGGAGGAAACAAAACGTTGCTTTTCGGCTGTATAGTAGATCGTGTCTGATACGCTAAGGGGCTTGTACTTGTCTACCCAGTTCAACTGCTGAAGATACCAATCGATGTTTCCTCCTATGGCCGTATCAAAAAAGCAGTGTTCTTGGTTTTCTTCGGCGGCAAATACTCGATGAAAGGGCGAGCGATCCAATTGGTTCCAGCTGCTTTTGCCCATGTATTGTTCTTGGTCAATAACAGGCAAGGACCAAGCAGAAGTCAAGGGTACAAAACAGGTATTGGGCTGAATGATCTTTGACTGCACAAATGCCTGAGCCAACAGCTTGTGAATTCCCAAGGTAGACATGCCCAAGTGAAAACCTCCCGCCAAGTGATCCAAGCTGGGCTCACGTCTTGGAACACCCACCAATTGACGCTTCTTGTAGGTAAAATGCACATTGGCAACCAAGTTTGACAAGGGTTTCGAGCCTTCAA
>JALRLA010000207.1 GCA_023254645.1 Bacteroidia bacterium | reverse complement strand
TCAACCTTGCGCTTCAAGAACTTCAAGTCGCTTTCCAAATTGGGGGCATCCATGTGCTTTTCGGGATAGGCAGCAGCACCCACGCAAAAGTCAGAGGCAGATGAATTGCTCAAGCCTTCGTCCAAATAAATGCCGGCGTTCATGTTTTGGATTTGGTGAATCAGATCCAAGGCATTCTTGTTGCCGTCGGGTTCGGGTTCAAAATGGGTATCGCCTTTGCGCGGGTCACCGCGCAAGGCCAGCATGTTGTCGATGCCTAGAAAGTGCAAATCGATGAGGGCGTTTTCGGTGTCTTCTTTGCTGAATCCGCCGCAAATGAGGTGAGGAACGGCATCGACCTTGTAACGGTTCTGGATGGCGGCACAAATGGCCACCGTACCGGGACGCTTTCGGGTGGAAATGCGGTCGTAAGAGCCGTCTTGGCGCTTCTTTAGAACAAAATCTTCGCGGTGGTAAGTGACATCAATGAAAGAGGGGTTGAACTCCATCAAAGGGTCAATGCCTTCGTAAATGCTTTCCATGCCGCGCCCTTTCAAGGGGGGCAAGATTTCAAAAGAGAAAAGGGTGCGGTCAGCTCCGGCTATGTGATCGGTGATTTTCATCTTAGAAGGTCAAAGGAAGGGTTAAGGTATCATCGCCGCGCTTCACTTTCACGTCTACGGCATCACCGGGGTTGTGACGGCCCAACACCATCATGTAATCGCTCATTCCACCAATGGTGTCTTCGCCCACTTGCAATACGATATCGCCTCTTTGAATGCCGGCTTTCTCAGCAGGTTTGCCGGCCGACACGCCATCAATTTTCAGGCCAGGTCCTTCAAAGCTATAATCGGGCATCACACCCATGGTCACTTTGAATTTGCTTCTGCCAGGCTGGGCATCTTTGGTTTTGGTGAAGGGCAACCAACGATTTTCGTTGACGCCTTCGATAAGTTCTTCCAGCACGCGAATGCTGTATTCCATGCCCCAGTAGTTGATGCGGTCTTCGTCATCATCAGGGGTGTGGTAGTCGGGGTGCTGCCCGCTGAAGGCATGAATGACGGGAATGCCTTCCAAATAGAAAGAAGCGTGGTCAGAGGGGCCCAAGCCAGACGAAGTAGTTTGGATGCTAACGGGCACCAAGCCCTCCACCAATTCGGCAGAATCTTCAGCTAAATCCTCGAGAATCTTGCTCCAAACGGAAGAGGTGCCTACCCCGTTCAGGGTCAAAACTTTCTTTTCAATGTCAATACGGCCCAACATGTCGATGTTCACCACCGCATTGACTCGGCCCAAGGCGGAAAGGCTTCTTCCGTATTTGGTTTTAGGCTTACCAGAAAGAATTTGAGGGGCGTGTTGGATGAAGTATTTGGAACCCAATAAACCCAGTTCTTCGCCACTGAAGGCCAAGAACAGGTAGTTGTTTTTGCGGTAATCGCGGCCCTTGATGCTGCGGGCCAGTTCCAACATGGCTGCCACACCTGAAGCGTTGTCATCGGCTCCGTTGTGAATGGCTTGAGGACCGGTGTAGCGGCTGTTCTCGTACTCGTTGAGGCCGATGTGGTCATGGTGGGCACAAATGACAACGGTCTTGCGGCGGTGGTTGTTTTTGTAGCCAATTACGTTGTGACCTTCTGCCGAAGCTTCAAAAATACGGGGAACCATCAGGGCGTTCATGCCCATGGGCCAGCGGTCCAGGTTGAAGAAATAAACGGGCATGCCCGCATTTTGAGTGCTGCGTCCCAGGTTGCCGTCGGGTTTTTGATCGCCTCGATCGCTGAGAATGAATATAACACCTACCGCGCCGTGAGCTTTGGCCTGTTGCACTTTGTAGGGAATGGAACTGTATTCAGCCAAGTAACTGTGAGGATTCTCGCTTTGGCCAATGTATCCCAAGCGAATGATGGCCACTTTTCCTTTGACCTCGAGCCCCTTGTAATCGTCTCGACCCGAGTCGGGAATCACCAACCCATAGCCCGCGTCCACGACGGGGGCGTATACGGAGTCCATGCTGCTGCTTTGTGCCAGCGGATAAAAATCTTCAAACAGCTTCAACTCAGTGGGAATCTGGCCTTCGGGGCTTTCGAATACCATGGCCAAACGCGTTTGAGCAGTAGCCAAGCGGAATTGAATGATGCTGAAGTTCTGATAGCCATCGTTGCCCAACAAGGTCAATCCCGATTGCAAGAATTGGTTTCGGATGTAATCAGCGCTCATGGCTTCTCCCGGAGAGCCGGTTTGGCGGC
>JALRLA010000202.1 GCA_023254645.1 Bacteroidia bacterium | reverse complement strand
CCGTAAGCCCTACAGGGGGAGCCAAAGACACAACAGCGCCTGTGTTGATCAGAATAGACAAGGCTTTGATTGAACGCAAAGACACCCAATTGCAACGGTGGATATTCGTGTTCGATGAAAACATGCAAAGCAAAGGGACCGTGTTGCTCAACCCCTCAGAAAGTTACTTGGAACAACGCGGCGAGGTACACAGAAACGAAGTTCGCTTCGAAGTGCCCATAAGCGTGAAACAACTCTCGTTAGGCAAAGCATTGAGCGATCTGAACGAAAACAACCTCTACAAGACCCTTGATTCCAATCAACTGCTTATTCAAGTCTTATTCAAAGATGCCAAAACACTGCGTAATGCAAAAGGGCAGTGGGTACTCAAACTACAGACCAACCAGGAAACCCATTGGGTCTTACCCAGTGAAAGCAGCCCAACAGGTTTAAGCTTCAATTACCAAGACCCTGCACCCACAGAAAGCAAACAATACCTCTACTTCTTGGACGCCAACGCCAATAAACAATATGACTCTACAGAAGTGTATGGACGTGGAATACTGGAAGCCGAAATAAAAACGAGCCAATGCTTCGAATACCCCGCCCTTATCTCCAAACCCGATAGCAACTATTTCAAACCTGCCGATTCAAGCATTGCCCAATTGATGCTAAAAGGGGAGGGGTCTTATTTTTTCAAAGAACCCAAGACCTGGATAAACGAACCCAAGGGGGTGTTTCACGATTCGCTTCAATTGGAGTTACAAGAAGGCTCCTACATACTCATCACCTATACAGACGAAAACCAAAACGGAATATTGGATTGGCCCGATACTTACGAGATTCACGAGGTCGTATGCAAAACCGGACTCATCAATGAAATCATTGTGAAAAAAGAAGAAAACGCTGTCGATTTCGTTGAGGAGATCTTACGATGATTGTGTTTCCACGTGAAAACCAAAATCAAGAAATGAAACCTTGTTGATGAAGGGCCTATTACCCCAGCACCAGTCATCAGGGAATAGGGAAAAAGGCAAAAGAAAAAAGCATTCAATATGAATGAGTTAAGTACCAAAATGAACCCATATTCACATTTCCACACAGCTATAATACATACTAATATTCTTTTAAAAGAAATATAGTATTGAATTACAGGACGAGGAAAACCCAAGGGGAAAACCAAACCGGTGATTCTGAAAACAAGCTGTATTTTTGTACAATGCTCAAGCGCATTCAAGACCTGGAAACCGAAATAGATGCCATTGTGATCAACAATGGGGCAGAGGCCGAATCGTTTCGTTTGGCCTATTTGTCAAAAAAAGGAAAAGTGTCGCTCTTGTTTGATGAGTTCAAATCCCTGCCCAGTGAAGAAAAGCGAACCGTGGGTCAAGTGTTGAACCTTCTCAAGCGCAAAGCAGAAGAAAAATGGTCGGCCGCTCAAGAGTCAAACGATTCAAACCAAGAATCTGACTACGATGCTTCTTTGCTGCAACAAATTCCCCAAGGTTCCTTGCATCCTTTAAAGGTGGTTGAAGACGAATTGGTTTCCATATTTTCCAAGCTGGGATTTGATTTGGCTGAAGGGCCAGAAATTGAAGACGATCACCACAACTTTGGGGCTTTGAATTTTGCCGATGATCACCCTGCCAGAGACATGCAGGATACTTTCTTCATCGCCGAACATGTACTTAGAACCCATACCAGTTCGGTTCAAGTGAGAGAAATGGAAAGAGGTCAACCCCCTTTTCGTTTGGTGATGCCAGGCCGGGTGTATCGCAACGAAGCGGTCAGTGCACGCAGCAATTGTTTCTTTCACCAAATTGAAGGCTTGTATGTAGACGAAGGGGTGAGTTTCACGGATCTCAAACAAACCTTGTACTATTTTGTGCAGCAGTTTTTCGGAGAAGGAACCCAGATTCGTTTTCGAAGCAGCTATTTCCCCTTTACCGAACCCAGTGCCGAGATGGACATTTGGGCCGGCCTCGATACCGAAGAAAATCGTCGATTGACCAAGGGAACCGGCTGGTTGGAAGTTTTGGGTTGTGGTATGGTTCACCCCAATGTGCTCGAATCTTGCGGCTTGGATTCTAAAAAATTTTCCGGCTTCGCCTTTGGCATGGGCATCGACCGCTTGACCATGCTCAAGTACGGCATTTCTGACATTCGCGACTTTTTCAGCGGCGACGTTCGCATGTTGCAACAATTCGGTGGCCTATGATCTACTTCGCCGGCGACTTTCACCTCGGCATCGAGGGCTTGACTGCTTCAAGAGAGAGAGAAACACAAATCTGTCGCTGGCTAGAACAGGTTTCAAAAGACGCCGAACACATCTATTTGATGGGTGACTTGTTCGATTTCTGGTTTGAATACAAAACAGTAGTGCCCAAAGGCTGCGTCAAGTTTTTGGCTAAGCTCGCCGAAACCAGCGAAAAATGCTCCATCACTGTTTTTCGCGGCAACCACGATGCCTGGATGAAAAGCTACCTTGAACAAGAATGCGGGGTTCAAGTAATCTCCGGGCCGCTCGAAGCAGAACACCATGGAAAGGTGTTGTATTTGCACCACGGCGACGGTTTGGGACCGGGCGATCGCTCATACAAAGCCTTGAGAAAACTGTTTCACGCCAAAAGTGCACAATTTTTCTTTCGCTGGCTGCACCCCGATATAGGAACCGCTTTTGCGAGTCGATTGAGCCGAAACAGCCGAAAAAAACAAGTA
>JALRLA010000278.1 GCA_023254645.1 Bacteroidia bacterium | reverse complement strand
TGAACGTGATTCGCTTTTGTCTTGGATTAAGTAGGGTGCCACCCATTGGTAGAAATCCAATCCCAAATGGTATTGAAAAGCGGCATCTATTTGTCCTGTATACTTGATGACAAACCAAAAGGAGGAGAGGGTGCCTGTGCCCAATGTATTGCTCAGCTCTTTCCATACAAATTGACCATAAACGTCTTGGCTCTGGGCCAATATGTGGTTGCTGTTTTGGTAAGCTCGGTTGTCAAAGAAATACTGCCATTCATCCTGGTCAGAGGCTCCCCATCCCATAGCAAAGTAGCGGCAAAAGCCGTAGAGAACCCAGGCGGGTAAACGAGTCAACTTGGCTTGGTCAAATCGCTGCTTGACGGTAATTCCAAACAGGTATTCTCGCAACAGTGAGTAAGCGATTCCCCAACGCAGTTGCTTCCGCAATTCCTCTTTGGTGGCATGCAAATACAAAGGGAAAATTCCATCATTGGCATCTTCAATGGACAATCCATGCAAATGCCGATAGGCAGAGTGTTCCCGTAAGGCCAATTCGTATTCGTTTAAATCATTGTAAGCTTCAAAGTGCAAGGACCCACTGGCTTTATACCCCAGTGTGTTCTCAGCCTCGTTCAAGGCAACATAAAACTCATGTATGATTTCTCCTGATCGCGCACCTAGGTCAGATTCAACCGAAGAGTCAATGGCAATGTGCATGCGATTCCAATTCCATTCGAGTTGCTGTTGACCCTGAGCGATGGCTGGGACTAGGATAGCCGTCCATGTAAAAAGGAAGCGCATTGTCCAAAGATAACGGCTCAGAACTATTAATTTCGAAGCATGTCCGAGCTATCTCAATCTTACATCGACTTAGAAAATCAATATGGAACCCACAATTATCACCCATTGCCTGTCGTATTGAAACGGGGCAGTGGAGTCTGGGTATACGACGTCGATGGCCATGCGTATTTGGATTTTTTGTCGGCCTATTCGGCTGTCAATCAGGGGCATTGTCACCCTCGAATATTGTCGGCCTTGCGAGATCAAGCCGAACAACTCACCTTGACCAGTCGGGCTTTTCACAATGACCAATTGGGTCCCTACGAGAAGTTCATGTGCGAAACACTGGGGTTTGATCGTCTATTGCCAATGAATACAGGTGTAGAGGGAGGGGAGACAGCGGTAAAACTGGCGCGTAAATGGGCTTATGAAGTAAAAAAGGTTCCCGATAACCAAGCCAAAGTTCTATTTGCTGAAGACAATTTCTGGGGTAGGACTTTAGCTGCAGTAAGTAGCTCGAGTGACCCCGATAGCTACGGTAATTTTGGCCCCTTCATGCCGGGTTTTGAGCGAGTGCCTTACAATGATTTGGTTGCTTTGGAAAGGGCCTTGCAAGATCCCCATGTTGCTGCCTTTATGGTCGAGCCGATTCAAGGAGAGGCCGGAGTGGTTGTGCCCGATGAATCTTATTTGGGTGGCGTAAGGGATTTGTGTACGCGATACAATGTACTTTTTATTGCCGATGAGGTTCAAACAGGATTGGGTCGCACGGGCAAAATGCTCGCTTGTGACCATGCTGGAGTGAAACCCGATATTTTGATTTTGGG
>JALRLA010000257.1 GCA_023254645.1 Bacteroidia bacterium | reverse complement strand
GGATTCAAAGTAGGAGTGGTGTTTGATTTGTCTTCTGGATCTGTGTATGAGGAAGAAACCAAGCAGGACCCTGACCCGGAACCTGTCCAAACTGCCCCTGAAACTACCAAAACCATTGAGGTCATTCGCTACTTGCCTTGCCCTTGTTGCCCAAAAGACTCCATGGCATCAGAGCCAATGCAAGAAGAATTCCATTACCCAGCTCCGGCCAACATTCCTCCTCCCGTGGAACCCAAAACAAATGATGCCGTGTTGGGCCCATCTTCCGGCTCATTCGATGAAGATGATTCTTCTGATAGTCCCAGCATTCGTTTGCCTAGAAAAACGTCTTCGGGAATAGAGCCCAGCGTGCGGCAGAAGCCTTTCCCAGGAATAAGCGCCCCTGAAATCAAGAAGCCTTAAGTTCGATTTTAAGGAATCTTCCTGTGTGGCTTCCCTTGTGATTGGCCACCTGTTCGGGTGTGCCTGTGACCAAAATTTGCCCACCGCCTTGACCGCCTTCAGGACCTAAGTCTATGACCCAATCAGATACTTTGACCACATCCAAGTTGTGTTCGATGACGACCACGGTATTGCCTTTGTCTACCAATTGTTGCAAGACAGACAGCAATTGCTTGATGTCGTCAAAGTGAAGGCCAGTTGTGGGTTCATCCAAGATGTACAAGGTTTTTCCCGTATCTCGCTTTGACAATTCAGATGCCAATTTGACGCGCTGAGCTTCACCACCTGAAAGGGTAGTGCTGCTTTGACCCAGGGTTAGGTATCCCAATCCCACATCGACCATGGTTCTGATTTTTCTCACGATTTGAGGAATTGCGTCAAAGAAAACCACAGCCTCGCTGATGGGCATTTCCAACACATCGTTGATGCTCTTTCCTTTGTATCGAACCTCAAGTGTTTCACGGTTGTAGCGCTTTCCTTGGCAATGGTCGCAAGTGACTTCCACGTTGGGTAGAAAATTCATTTCTATGACTTTCCGGCCACCGCCACCGCAGGTTTCGCAGCGCCCACCTTTCACGTTGAAGCTGAATCGTCCAGGTTTGTAACCGCGAATTTTGGCTTCGGGCAGTTCGGCAAATAAGCTTCTGATGTCATTGAATACTCCCACATAGGTGGCAGGGTTAGAGCGGGGGGTTCGACCAATGGGACTTTGATCAATGCGTATGACCTTATCTATGTATTCCAAACCCACTATTTTCTCGTAATCCAAGTGGCGGTAATGCCCTTTGAAGGCATGGTTGTGCACGATGGGATACAGCGTTTCGTTGATCAAACTGCTCTTCCCGCTTCCACTCACCCCCGTCACGCTAATCAACAGCCCTAGAGGAATTTCCACTTTGACATTCTTCAGGTTGTGGCCCGTGCAACCGCTGATTATCAGTGAGTCAGAGCCTTTTTGGCGTCTTTCTTGGGGTATAGGAATGCTCAGTTCACCTCTGAGGTATTGAGCGGTGGTTCCAGATGTTTTAAGGAACTCTTCAACCGAAGCATTGGCCACAATATGGCCACCGTTTTTCCCTGCTCCCGGACCAATTTCGACCAGCCAGTCGCTGGCGAGCATCATGTCCTTGTCGTGTTCTACCACCAAAACAGAATTGCCCAGGTCGCGCAGTTCTTGGAGGCTTTGAATCAATTTTTCGTTGTCTCTTTGGTGCAACCCGATGGAGGGTTCATCCAAGATGTAGAGAACATTGACCAATTTGGATCCAATTTGCGTGGCCAGGCGAATGCGTTGGGCTTCACCTCCACTGAGGGTTTTGGCTGAAGAGTTCAGGCTCAAGTAACCCAAACCCACATTCGACAGAAAGGACAGCCGGCTTGCAATTTCTTTGATCAACTCTGAGCCAATGATGCGTTGACGAGAACTCAAGGATTCATCGACCTGTTCAAACCAAAGATGCAGGTCTGCAATGTTCATTTGGGCCAGTTCAGAAATGTTCTTGCCGGCGATAATAAAATGAAGGGCTTCTTTCTTCAAACGTGCCCCGCCGCAATGCTTGCAAGGCTGCTGCTGCATGTAGCTTTCGGCCCATTCGCGCATTTTGTCATCGGTTGAATCGTAGTAGTTCTCTGCGATGTACTTTACCAATCCTTTGAATTCCGTTTCGTAGGTTTTTTTCTTACCCTCGAAATTGGTGTGTGTAACCTCCAGTACATCGTCCAAACCGTACAGCAGGGCATTGATTTGGGCGTCGCTGAGCTTGGAAATGGGGTCGGCTAGGCTGAATCCCATGTGTTGGGCCAAGGCGCGAAGCTGGGAGAACATCCAATTCTCCTTGAGTTCACCTATGGGTGTCAATGCACCGCGGTTGATGCTCTTGCTTTCGTCTGGGATAATGAGTTCTCGCTTGACTTCAGCCGTTTCGCCCAATCCTTCGCAATGAGGGCAGGCGCCGTAAGGGGAATTGAAAGAGAAGCTGTTGGGTTGGGGCTCTTCGTAACTCAGACCGCTTTCGGGGTCCATGAGAAATCGGCTGTAAGGACGAACCTCTGTGCCGCTGTCGATCAAGGCATAACCATCGCCCATCTTCAAAGCCGTTTTCAGGGCTTCGGCCATGCGGGTTGGAGAAAGAGCCTGCACGTGCACTCGGTCAATCAATACTTCGATGTCGTGCACCTTGTAGCGGTCCAACTGCATCCCAGGCTCGATAGAGGTGATTTCACCATCGATGCGAACTTTGGTGTAGCCCTTTTTCTTGATTTGCTCAAACAGTTCTCTGTAATGTCCTTTTCGGCCTTTGATCACAGGAGCGAGAACCGCTACTTTTTGGTTTTCAAAATGGTCGACGATGCTGTTGAGCATTTGCTCTTCGGTGAGCTTTTGCATGCTCAAGCCCGTTTCATAACTGATGGCTTCGCCCGCTCTGGCATACAACAGACGCAGGAAATCGTAAACTTCGGTTACGGTACCGACGGTAGATCTTGGATTTCGGCTGACGGTTTTTTGCTCAATGCTGATGACGGGACTGAGCCCTTTTACCTTGTCAACATCAGGGCGTTTCATGTCCCCAATGAATTGACGAGCATAGGCCGAAAAGCTTTCCAAGTAACGGCGTTGCCCCTCGGCAAACAGGGTGTCAAAAGCCAGGCTGCTCTTGCCAGAACCGCTCAAACCAGTGAATACGACTAGTTTTCGACGAGGGAAAGACAGGTCAACCGATTTCAGATTGTGTTCTCGTGCACCCAGAACCTCGATGCTGTCACCCGTTTGGGTGTGGGTAGGAGTTAGGGTTGCCGCTTTTTTCATGCCAAGGCGCGAAAATACTGAACATAGGGTCCAGTTAAAAGGTTTGTCAGAACTTTCCTACCAAGATCCACCAGCACCACCGCCGTTGAATCCGCCGCCACCACCAGCGCCGCCCCAGCCACCGAAACCGGAATCGCCGAAGCCACCGTGAGAGCGACCACCAAAGGCAGAGCCCAAAGCAGCACCCCAGAGCATGGAAGATACCGGATCGTGATAGCGCCCACGACGATGGAAGCCACCGCCTCGACCGCCTCTGCGGCCGCCAATGGAAATTAGCAGCAATACGATCAGAGCAATGATCAAAGACATTCCACCGTCAGTTTTTTTCTTTCGGGTCGCCCGACCGGTGTACTGGCCCTTGAGCATTTGCACATAGGCATTGAGAACTTCCGATATACCGCTGGCATACTGAGATTGTTTCAAAGCTGGAACCAACAAGTTTCGGTTTACTTCGCCCAAACGACTGGCCGTGATGTTGCCTTGCAAGCCCTCGGCCACTTGGGTGTGGTAGTGCCGTTCGGCCAAATTCAAATACAGCATCAATCCATTGTCCTTGCCTTTCAGACCTACGCCCCAAGCTCGGCACAATTCCAATGATCGCTCAAAGGCGCTAAAGCCCGGTTCTTGCTCAATGACCACAAAAAATTGGACTCCTGTACTGTCTTCCAACACATAGAGCTGTTGTTCCAAAGTCTGCCGTTCTGCAGCCGTTAACACACCCGCAAAATCATTGACATGACCCGTGTAGGAGGGTAATTCTCTTTGGGAATCTGCAGCATTGACCAGCCCCGTTGAAAGGACGAGGAGCAACAAGAATAGATTGGACTTAATCGCTGCTAATCTCATTGCTCAGTTCATTAGGGTTGTGCTCACCGATGGGGAAGTACTTAGCCATTTCTTTGCCAATCAATTCCAACCCCAAAATGATGCCTTTGGCCAAGCCATTGCTCTGAATTTCTTGGATGCAAGCAGCATGGGTATGTTCCCAAAACTCTTGGCCTACATGTCGATGAATTCCCTCATCGCCGACGATGGCCAATTGCTTGGCTTTGGGAGCCAAAAAAATCAAGACGCCGTTGCGCTCTTCCGTTTTGTGCATTTCCAGCTTTTGGAATTGCTGCAAAGCCGATTGAAAGATGTCGTCCACTCGGTCTTTGCGGGTGTAATGCACCCTCAACTCAGCACGACTCAGCGATTCAGCTGCTTCGATGGCGCTGATGATGGATGACTCTTCTTGGGAGGAGAACATGCTTATTCGTCTCCCAAAGCGTCACTGACATCCACGCGCTTATCGGCGCCTGACTCGGCCGCAAAGGAACTTTTGCGCTCAAATCCGAACAGGTTGGCCATGATATTGCCGGGAAAACGACGAACCTTCAAGTTGTAATTCTTGATCGAGACGTTGTAGTCCTTTCGGGCCGTGGCAATTCGGTTTTCTGCTTCTGAGATCTCGTCGTTCAACTGCTTGTAGCTGTCGGTGGTCTTGAGTTCAGGGTAGCGCTCAAATACGATCATCATGCGGCTCAAAGCAGACTGTTGGGCGCGCTCGTATTTGGCCAAGTTTTCCTCGGTGAGTTGATCGGGGTTTAGTTGAGTTTTGCCCACACTAGCGCGAGCTTCTACAATTTCTTGCAGGGTGCTTTTCTCAAATTTGCCTTCGGCTTTGATTGATTGAGCGATCTCCACAATTTTGTCAGCTCGGTTTTGGTACTGTACCTCTACGTTGCTCCAAGTCAATTCCACATTGGCTTCTTCGTTGACAAGTCCGTTGTAGGATCCACAACTCCACATGCCCAACAGGACGAATACACCAATGATCAATAAGGTTCTTAGTTGTTTGCTGTTCATTTTGTTTTATAGGTTAGCGAGAATACATCTGCAAAATGCATGCTCAATTGTTCTTTGACACTTTCCATGTCAATTTGTCTGCCTAACTCGGATTTCATGCTGCTGACTCCTTTATCGGCGATGCCGCAGGGAACAATGTGTTGGAACATGCGCAAATCGGTATTGACATTGAGCGCCAAGCCATGCATGGTCATGTAACGGCTGCATTTGATGCCGATAGCCGCAATTTTGCGCTCGTTGGACAGTCCCACGTCGATCCACACACCAATGCGATCATCTACCCGGGTTGATTCAATGCCAAAATGACGCAAGGTTCGAATGATGGCCTCCTCGATGGACCAAACAAAGTCCTTCACGCCCATGTTCATGGGTTCCAGGTTGAAAATGGGATAGGCGACCAATTGTCCAGGTCCGTGATAAGTAATGTCACCGCCCCGTTCAATTTCAAAGGCTTCGGCTCCGATTTCGGCCAAACGCTCATCAGAGATCAGCAAATGCTGCCAATTGGCTCGATTGCCGAAGGTATAAACGGGATTGTGTTCCACCAAAATCAGAGAATGGCCCGGCACTTGTCCCGCCTTTTTGGCTTCCAAGCCTGAATGGAATAAGGTTTTTTGCAACTCCCAAGTTTCCGCATAGCGTTCGAAACCCTGGTCGCGCAATTTGCAAATATGCATGGAGCAAAGGTAGGTGAGCACCTGGTTTTTGTCCTAGTTTGGAATGCACCTTTGTTGGCAGCGATGACACCGCATGAAGTAGGTATTTGGGGGGAAGAATGGGTTTGTGCTCAGTATACACTAGCCGGGTATTTATTGGTTAGTCATCGATACAAGACTCCTGATTTTGAATTGGATTTACTGCTGGTGAAGCAGGATTTGATGGTAGCTGTCGAAGTGAAAACCCGCCGACTGACAAACTTTTTACCCGATTCCATTCCCTGGGATTTTCGCCAGAGAAATCGAGCCTGGAAGGGTTTGAAATTTTTAGCTTGTAAGAATCAGAAAATCAACAAGTTTAGGTTGGATTTTTCAGCTGTTTATTACAGCGACAACCAGCGAATGATGCGCGTACAAATAGGGGGTACAGATCGAATAATTCACCCGAATCAGGCCGCGTTTTTATCCCATCCGGTTTCTATGATGCAGAATCCCCGCTAGATTTAAACTTACTTTGCGCCCCATGAATTTACGCCCTATATATAAGGTATTCATCCTCGCTTGTTCCTTGATGTTGTCCCCCTTGATGGCCCAACACCACTGTGGAACAGATGAGTTTTATCAGGAGCAGTTGAACCTGAATCCGTCCCTCAAGGTGATTGAAAATCAATACAATGAAGAGTGGAAGGCTCAGATGAATTCCGTTCAATCAAGGGCTTCCATTTATACGATTCCTGTGGTGTTCCATGTCATCCACACCAATGGTCCAGAGAACATTAGCAGGGAACAGATTTTGGATCAACTTCGGGTCTTGAACGAAGATTTCAATAAGAAAAACGCCAACATTGCAAATTTGCGCTCAGCGTTTACCTCTCGTGCGGCTGATTGCCAAATTGCTTTTGAATTGGCTAAAGTTGATCCCAATGGCAATTGTACCGATGGAGTCAACCGAATTTATTCATCGGCTGGAGTAGAAACTTCCATGACGAGCGAGCCGGTCAAGCAGCTCATTTACTGGGATAAAAATAAGTACCTCAATATTTGGGTTGTATCCAGCATTGCCCCTAGTGGTGGTGGTTCAGGTACAGTATTGGGCTACGCGGTTTTTCCATGGATGAACAACCGAGATGGGGTAGTAGTTCGCCATGATCGCGTGGGTTCCATTGGAACAGCGGCTTCTACCGATGGTGGGCGTACTCTTACCCATGAAGTGGGTCACTGGTTGGGATTGTACCACACTTTCCAAGACGGTTGCACCGGTGGTGATCAGTGTGACGATACCCCTCCTGTGAACGGAACTTTCACCAATGCCAGTTGTCCTGCCAATGGAAACAGTTGTTCCAACGATTCTCCCGATTTGCCTGACATGTGGGAGAATTTCATGGATTACAGCGATGGCAAGTGCATGTCGGCCTTTACGACCAATCAAAGGAGCCGTATGCATTATTTTCTAGGTCAAACTCCAAGGAAAAACCTCGTTACTAGCAGCAATCTCTCGTCTACTGGCGTTGTAAATTCCAACGTAGCTCCCAAAGGCTTGTTCAATGCAGACAAAAGAGTGGTTTGTGCAGGAGATGCTGTTCAGTTCTACGATTTGAGCTGCAAAGGTGGGCCTACAGTATGGTCCTGGTCCTTGCCGGGTTCGTCTTCCCCCAATTCCAGCCAAAAAGACCCCAAAGTCATTTACCAAACGCCGGGTACGTACAAAGTAAGTTTGACCGTTCAAAACAATTACGGCAGCAACAGCTACAGCCAAGATACTTACATAACCGTACTGAAAGCCAATGGGGAAAATCAGGCGAAGTGGGAAGAGGATTTTGAAGCGGCTGATCCTTTTGGTTCGGGTGCTTTTGCGCATAGCTCACCCGCTGGTTCTCAGTTTTCCTATTTGAATACGATTGGCTTCAGTGGAACGCACAGCATCAAAGCGCCGATCATCACCAATACCGGTGTTGGAAAGGTATACAGCTTTACCACTCCCTCTTTTGATTTCACTTCTCTGGGTGGGCAATCGCCTAGAATGACCTTCTATGTGTCGTATGCTCAGCCCTCAGCCGATGTCAGCGAGACATTGCGGGTATTCATTTCAACTGACTGTGGCGGCTCCTTTACACAAATTTTGGAACGCAGTGGGTCTGCCTTGTCTTACACCGGTGCTACTTACGCCAGCAATTTTGTTCCTTCAGCCAGCAATCAGTGGAAATTGTCAGGGATTCCTTCTTTGAATTCGCTGGGATTTGGTTCAGCGACCAACGCCATGTTTCGATTTGATGTAGTAAGCTCTGGAGGAAATCCAGTTTACATCGATAATATCAATTGCAGCCCCTGGTATGCCGGAACGGAAAACACCGAGTGGGAAGAACTGTCCATTTATCCAAATCCTTCCGATAAGGGAGTGACCATTCGTTACGATGCCCAGCACTGGGGTCCAAACGTCGAGCTAACCGTTTGGGATGCACAGGGCCGATTGTGTGAAAAAATCAATGCTACGCATTGGGACCAAACAGCTGGAGTTTTCCAACTGGATCGAAATCAAATCCCAGAATCGGGTGTTTATTTCGCAGAATTGAAATCAGACACTTACCGCATTCGCAAGCCATTTGTATTGATACCCTAAAATGATCAAAAATCTAGTCATAGTAGAGTCGCCAGCCAAGGCGAAAACCATCGAAAAATATTTGGGCCCTGATTTCAAGGTT
Organism: Bacteroidia bacterium; assembly: GCA_023254645.1. GTDB lineage: Bacteria > Bacteroidota > Bacteroidia > NS11-12g > UBA955 > JALRLA01. The sequence goes on along the minus strand of JALRLA010000257.1, from coordinate 680 downwards.
ACCTCGAGCATGGGGCATGTTCGGGATTTGCCCAAAGGAGACGGCGCCATCGATATCGCAGGAGGCTTTAAACCGAAATACGAAGTGTCTGCTGATAAAAAGAAATTGGTCAGCGAATTGAAGAAGTTGTCCAAGCAAGCCGAAATGGTCTGGTTGGCGACAGACGAAGACCGAGAAGGAGAGGCCATTAGCTGGCATTTGTACGAGGAGTTGGGATTAAAGGAATCCAATACCAAACGCATTGTTTTCAATGAAATTACCAAAACGGCCATATTAAATGCGGTGGCAAATCCACGCAGCATAGATCGCCATCTGGTCGATGCTCAGCAAGCTCGTAGGGTTTTGGATCGATTGGTCGGTTTTGAGTTGTCACCCATATTGTGGAGAAAGGTCAAGCCCTCCTTGAGCGCTGGACGCGTGCAAAGTGTGGCTGTCCGATTGGTCGTAGAACGCGAAAGAGAAATACTTGAATTTACCGCTCAAAGCGACTTCCGGGTACAAGGATTTTTTACAACCTCCAAGGGTGGGGCATTGAAGTCGGAAAGCAAGTTGAAATTCACAACCGCCGCTGAAGTGGAGGCCTTTTTAGAGAAACACCAAGAGGCTGAATTTCACGTGAGCGATTTGCAAGTGGCTCCGGCATTTAGAAGTCCGGCTCCACCGTTTACTACTTCGACCCT
>JALRLA010000251.1 GCA_023254645.1 Bacteroidia bacterium | reverse complement strand
AGTAAGAGATGCAAGATCCAGTTGATCTTGCGACGGTTGGTATGCCATTGGTAGACGGTGTAGGCGCCGAAAAAAGAAAGTGGCCACCAACACAGACTCGAATAATGGATGATTTTGGTTTCCACGATCGAGAACAAAATTAACACCACCCAAAACAAGCTGCGCATGTAAGGGAACCACAAGCCAAAATCTCGGCTGTCTTCTTTGGAGTTAAACAAGAAGGGTAGGGCCAAGCTGGATGAGGGGAAACACAAGAAAAACAGAATTAGAGCATGGTAGAACCAAGGCTGATTGTGCCACTCGAATTGACCGGCGGCCAAATGAAGCTGGTACCCGATAAAATGCACCAAAAAATCAGACCCCAAGTTCCAATACACGGGCGCTAACCAGGCGAAAACAGGCAGCAATGCCGATAAAAGGAATAAGCCCATTCCCGGGTGAAAGAGTTCATTCCACCGATTATTTTTCAATACCACAAACCCAATGCTCAATCCGAATATGAGACCGGCGACCGGCCCTTTGGTGAGAATGGCTAAGCCCAAGAATAGGCCTGACAAAGCGTAGTCTCTGTGCGGTCTTTCTCCGGCTCTTTGAGTTTGGCCCATGCGAAACCACTTCCACAAGGCGGCAACAATCAGCAAATTGAACCAGGGGTCGATCAATCCCGACTTCCAATAGAAATAGGGCGCAAAAGTGGCCAGGGTGCTCAAGGCCCAAAAGCTTCCCAACATTCGTTTCCCCAAGGTGAAGCCTATGTGGTAACTCAAATTTACCGCCAAAATAGCAGAGAGGATATTGGGCAGACGATATACCCAATCGGCCGATCCCAAAGCCAGTACAAACGGCAGCTGCAGCCAATTGAACAAGGGTGGTTTTTCCCAAAAGGGTTCGAACTGCATGGAATTGTACAGGTAATTCCCGCTGGAAACCATTTCTCGGGTCGATTCGGCAAAATTCAATTCGTCCCAATCAAATAGTCCCAATCCGAACAATCCTGGCAAAAGGACCAATACAGTTCCTAAGGTCAACCAACCGTGAAGGGTCGATTTTTTCATGATTCAATCCACTGTTTAACCTGCGACTGATGCCGCTGTTCAAAAACCCAACACGTGAACAGGCCGAGCAAAGCTCCCCACATCACATCGTCAAGGCTGTGCTGGCCCAAATAAATTCGACTGTAAGCAATGGCCAGTGCCCATAGACCCAGTCCAACTTGGAGAGGCTTGCGCTGAAAGGCAGGATGACTGGCCAAGAAAAACAGGGCCAATACACTGGAGGATGTATGTCCGGATGGCATGGCCAGTTGAAGTTGAAAGGTTTCACCCTCTATGGGACGCAAGGTCCAAGCGTCCAAGCTAGCTGGCCGAGGGGCCTGTATGATTCTTTTTAGCGATTGGGCTAACCCTGATTCCAATGCAAAGATGGCCAAGGCCCAAAATCCCAATCGAAACCGCCAAATGGAAAGGGACAAAATCCCCAACGTTACCCAAAACCATTTTCCAGTCCAGGAAATGAGTTGCAGGGGTTTGTCCCAAGTGGAATTGCCATTCAATTGCACCCATTTGCTCCACTCCAATTCGGTTCGGAATAACAAGGAAAAGCAAGCCACAACAAGACCTACAAGAACCGTTCGTATGAACAGGGAGCGCGTCATTCTCACAAAGATAAATGACTATAATTTTTCAAAATTTTGTTTTTCCCTTTGAAATGGTTTTTTTGCAACAAAACGCAGCAGAGTATGGCAGCCAAGAAAAGCAATCGATTGAAATTGGAACTGGAATATCCGTTGAGATCTTCAGCCAATATTCTATACCAATACATTTCTACTCCTTCCGGATTGCAGAGCTGGTTCGCTGACCATGTCGAAGTTGCCGCAGGCTCCAAATATAAATTCAAATGGGAAGACGGTACCGAAAGTAGAGCTGTGATGGTTCGAAACGTCACCAATAAATACGTGAAATTCAACATGGAAGGTTCGGCCAATGCAAACGAATACATGGAATTCCGCATCGATCAAGACGACATCACAGGCGATGTCGAACTCATCATCACCGAATTTGTCAACGATGGGGAAGAGGAGATGGCTGCTAGCATTTGGGACGCCGCAATCGACGCCCTTTGCAACACCATCGGCGCTTAATTACTTCATGCGTTTAGGGCGTTTCAATTCTTGAATGGCCAGGAAAGCCATCAATCCAGACCCTACGGTTATGGCTTCTTCGTCTACATCAAAAGAAGCGTGGTGCACACTGAAACCTGTGTTTTTTGCTTCTGTCCAAGTTCCCAAACGGTAAAAACAACTGGGAGCCGCCTGAGAATAGTAAGAGAAATCTTCAGCGGCCATCCAGATGCCCAAGTCTTCCACCTGATCTTTGCCGAGGTAATCTCGGGCATCTTGCTGGCAGTCAATGGTCAGTGTTTCGTGATTGTGCAAAAAGGGATATCCTTTGACGATGCGCACATCAACGGTACCGCCCATTCCTTCCACCACTCCTTTGGCTATGCGCTCGATGTGTTCGTGCGCTTCGGATCTCCAAGTCTCGTTGAGCGTTCGGAAAGTACCTTCTATGTCAACTTTGGATGGAATGACGTTGGTGGCACCTGCAGCTGTTACCTTTCCAAAACTCAAAACACTGGGTACTGATGGGTCGGCAAAGCGCGATACCACTTGTTGTAGTGCGACAATCATGTGGGAAGTCATCAGAACAGGGTCCAAAGCGAATTGGGGCATAGCCCCATGGCCGCCTTTGCCGTGTACAGTGATGTAAATTTCATCGGTAGAGGCCATGTACAAGCCAGGTCTGAAGCCCGTTTTTCCGGTTTGAATGCGGGGCATGATGTGTTGGCCGATCATGGCGTCAACTGGCGGATTGTTCAATACTCCTTCCTCAATGAGCAGGGAGGCCCCACCGGGTAATTTTTCTTCTCCCGGCTGAAAGACCAATTTGACGGTTCCTGAAAATTCATGCCGGCGTTCCTGCAAGAGAGTGGCTGCACCCAGCAAGCAAGTGCTGTGAACATCATGGCCGCAGGCGTGCATGACGCCTTCATTTTTCGAACGATAAGGTCGACCATCTTCTACCTCAACGATGGGCAAGGCATCCATGTCAGCGCGCAACCCCACGACTTTTGATCCTGGGTTTTGGCCTTCAATCAGAGCGACAACACCCGTATTGGCCATGCGCTGGGTTTTTAGGCCCAATTCGTTTTGCAAATAGGACTCAATCAACTTGGCCGTTTCGTACTCCTGAAAAGAGAGCTCAGGGTTGGCGTGTATCTGACGCCGAATCTCTACCAGTCTTGGCTGCAATTCGAGAGCTCGGTTTTGCAATTCACTTTTTGTAATCATGGTTTGATTTTGGTCCAATTGACGGCTAATTTGCAGTCCATTCCTTTCCAAAATTAGGCATTGCCCGTGATTACCGAAAACTCCTTAGATCAGTTGCTTAGTGTCGTGGCCATCGAACAGGTGGTCGGTGACTACGTGACCTTGAGAAAGGCGGGTTCTCGCTACACAGGGCTGTGTCCCTTTCACGACGAAAAAACACCTTCCTTTTCGGTGACCCCGTCGATGGGCATTTATAAGTGCTTTGGTTGCAACAAAGGAGGCAATGCCATCCAATTTGTTAGAGAAATCGAGAATGTCACCTTTGTGGAGGCAGCCCGGCAGCTAGCTGAACGTTACGGAGTGGAACTCATCGAAACCGGTAACCGCCTGGACGATGATCAGTACCAGGAACTTCAACGTCGCAAGGAAGGGTTGCAAGTCGTTTTGGATTACGCGCAGGGCTTTTTTCATCAGCAACTCAACGATACGGAAGAAGGAGCCATCGGCTTGTCTTACTTCAAAGAGCGTGGATACAGCAAGGAAACTCGTTCCTATTGGGGCTTGGGTTACAGCCCAAGTGCTTGGGATGCCTTGCTCAAAGACGCTGAGGCAAAAGGGTACAAGAAAGAAAAACTGCAAGAGGTGGGTTTGGTCAAGCAGAATGACAAAGGCAACTGGTACGACTTGTACCGGGGTCGCGTCATTTTTCCTTTGAAAACCCCATCTGGAAAAATCGTAGGGTTCGCCGGCCGCAAAATGGACAAGGCCGAGAATTCGCCGAAATACGTCAATTCTCCAGAGACAGAACTGTACAAGAAGAGTGATTTCTTGTACGGAGTGTTTGAGGCTAAACAGGCCATCGGCAAGGAGGATAATACCTATTTGGTGGAAGGCTATACCGATGTGATTACCCTATGGCAATCGGGAATTCGAAATGCCGTTGCCAGTAGTGGAACCGCTCTGACTCCTGGGCAAATCAAATTGATCAGGAAGTTCTCGGCCAACATTACTGTTTTGTATGATGGCGATGCCGCCGGTA
>JALRLA010000216.1 GCA_023254645.1 Bacteroidia bacterium | reverse complement strand
ATCATCTGTTAAGAATCTTGTCATGTACCTAACGACCAATCTGAAACTCCTGAGAAAACGGCGCAAACGCAGCCAAGAAGATGTTGCTCAAAATTTGGGAATAACACGTTCAGCCTATAATAGTTATGAGAATGGAGTAGCCGAGCCTGGTATTCAGGTGCTGATTCGTTTGAGTGATTTTTATCAAGTCAACATCGATAAATTGATTCGATTGGACTTAGAGTCAGTAGCAGAAAGCCAATTGTCTCAATTGGAAAAAGGCTTTGATTTGGATGTAAAGGGCACTCGATTGCGCGTTTTGGCAACAACGGTTGATTCAGAAGATGATGAAAACGTGGAATTGGTTCCCGTCAAAGCCAAAGCTGGCTATACGACCGGATATGCTGATCCCGATTTTATTCGAGTTCTGCCTGCTTTCAAACTTCCTTTTTTGAATCAAAATCGCAAGTACCGCACCTTCCCTATTTCAGGAGACAGTATGCCTCCAGTGCTCGATGGGGCCTTTGTGACCGGCGAATATTTGCAAGACTGGAATCACATCAAAAATGGTCAGCCTTATATCGTGGTAACCGCCGATGAAGGAATCGTTTTCAAAGTGGTCTACAACCGCATAGAGGAAGATGGAAGTTTGTTGCTTTGCAGCACCAATCCGTTGTATCAACCTTACAATGTCAAGATTCAAGACGTGCTCGAAATTTGGAAATTTGTCAATTACATCAACCCCAAGTTCGAAGAACCCAAAGCTTCGAATCAAGACGAAGTGGGCCCTGCTTTGCGCATCATTCAAAGGGAAATGAGTTTGATCCGCGAACAGGTGCGCAACATAGAAGATAAGATTTAGCCTTTTGGGCTATCTTTGCCGCGACTTTTTTGGCACTTTCATGAAATTCACCAAAGAACAATACCTGAATTGGTACAGGACTATGTTTCTCGTTCGTCGTTTCGAAGAGAAATCGGCTCAATTGTACGGACAACAAAAAATCAAAGGCTTTTGCCATTTATATATCGGTCAAGAAGCCATTGTGGCGGGAATGATGACGGCTATTACCCCTGACGACAAGGTGATTACTGCCTACCGTGACCATGCTCATGCGTTGGCGATGGGTATGTCTGCTGACAGCGTAATGGCCGAACTTTACGGAAAAGCAACGGGCTGTTCTGGAGGCAAGGGCGGTAGCATGCACATGTTCAGCAAAGAGAAGAATTTCTTTGGAGGACATGGTATTGTGGGTGCTCAGATCCCATTGGGTGCGGGTATGGCTTTGGCTGAACAGTACCAGGGAACTTCGAATGTTAGTTTGACCTTCTTCGGAGACGGTGCGGTTCGTCAAGGAGCCTTGCACGAAGCATTCAACATGGCTATGTTGTGGAAGTTGCCCGCGATATTTATTTGTGAAAACAACG
>JALRLA010000098.1 GCA_023254645.1 Bacteroidia bacterium | reverse complement strand
CGAACTTGGATCGACATGGGAGTCAAAGTTATAGGCTCCTGACGGGTATCTTTGATTTTCTCGGCTTATGTTACCCACAGGCCCTGTGAAAAGTGTCAGTCCGACACTTAACAATTCATTCACAATGCCCCATTTTTCAATGGCTTTGAAGACCATGGTCACAAAAAAGCCCACTTGAAAAAAGTGGGCTGAGGAGCCTTCTACGGGATTCGAACCTGCGACCTACTCATTACGAATGAGTTGCTCTACCAGCTGAGCTAAGAAGGCTTTTTCGGCTTCAAAATTACAAGCCGAGACAAATGCCAGCAACTAGAAATTGCATTTGGACGGGCGAATTTTTCTTGCCAGCCCTGAGGTTCGAATCAGCCTTATCCGAACTGACCATTTTCTGACAATTTCTAAGAAACGAATGGCCCCACTCGAGCGTCAATGGAATACAACCTCATGTTTCCTAGCGAAACCGTAAAGTGGTTAGTAGAGTGTGCCAGGCCCGCTGAAAACGGGCCTGGTTTTTTAAACCAAATGCGTCATCAAGTGTTAATATATTTATGAAATCCAATCGTTTGGGAGCCACCCTATTGGCGGTAGGCACTTTTGTTTTTTTGCGTTCCTACACCTCTGGTCCCAGCACGGGATACACAGGAGCTCCTAGTGAATCCACTTGCACCAGTTGTCATTCTGGATCGGCTATCAGCTCAGGAACTCAATGGAACCGCATTCGATTGAAAACGAATTTTACCGGCGGCGGATACATCCCCGATTCGACTTACACCTTCACCCTTAGTCATGTAGAGAGCGGCATCAGCACCTTTGGTTTTCAGCTAACCGTATTGGATAGCCAGTACAAGGCAGCAGGAACCTTCAACAACACCAACAACCGAACCCAAACCAGCTCAGGAAGCGTGGGTGGAAATACCCGGTACTACGTCAACCATACCAACACCGGCAGTTCACGCGTTGCCACTGACTCCACTGCCTGGACCTTTCAATGGAAAGCCCCTTCCAAGAATCTCGGAGGCCTGACCCTCTATGTGAGCGTCAATGCCGCGAATTCCAACGGTGGCTCAAGCGGAGACCGCATATACACCAAGACCTTTTCGCTAAGCCCGTCTTCGGCCTTGCCGGTAGTGAGTGCAAAACTAAATGACACCGTAGCCTGTAGCGCTGGTTTTAAGATGGCTGGAACCGCCAGCAACCAGGCCACTTCATACCTGTGGGAACAGGTTTTGAGCGCCACCAGCACCAAAACACTCTCAACCCAACAAAATCCGAGCTTGCAATTGGCAGCTGGAAACTATACCCTGA
>JALRLA010000049.1 GCA_023254645.1 Bacteroidia bacterium | reverse complement strand
GCATTGGCCCAACGCTCGTGCAAAGGTCGGGGCAGCCAACTAAAGAAGGGCACGCGGTTCCAAGGAAGCAGCGGCAATCGGGCCCCGTGGGTTTCAAACACCCACCACTTGTTGGGAACGGAAATCGCGGCCAAGGCTCCGTCTTCCAAGGAGGCGGCATAATTCTTCACCCCTTCTTCGCCGGGCAAATGCTCGATCACCTCAAAGCTGATCAAGCGTTGCGCTTTCGGCGCAACGGGACCGGCCATGATGTCACACACCTCAAATCGGGCCTTGTCTGAAACTCCGTGTTCACGGGCCAGGGACTCGAATTCGGTTTGATGGACAGAGGCGTATTCCAGGCCTCGCGCCGAGCGGAAGCGAGGCGCGACCTGAACGGTGGTATTGCCATTGCCGCATCCGATTTCGATCAAATCACAGTTCGAATCAAAGAAGCCTTCAAACCCTTCGAGCAACTCCAATCGACGGGACACCAACAAATCGGTGGCATCGGCGGGTTTGCCCAAATAATGGTCTTCTTCGAAGAGGTTTTTGTCGACGCGGCTCATGGTTTGTACCATTTGAATTGAAACAAGAGGCGGCGCAAAAATATCCATAGGTGAGCAAAGAAGTTGCTTAGCACACCGTAATGTTGGTTCAAAACCGAGTAGCGTTCGCGCCAGGCTTTCTTGGTATGCTGGTAGGAACTACCCCCCACTTCGAAATCGGAAATGACAAAATTGGTTTTGGCATTGCTGGGTGATTGCTTCAAAATGCGAATGATCCAATCGATGTCAGCCGCCAAACGGTACTGCAAATTATATTGAGGTGCTAAGGAGCGTTTCACCAAGAAACTCTGGTGGCACAAGCACATGCCAAAGCGAAAAGAGCCTGGGCCCAAGGCCACGGGCAAAGCCTGGGGTTTCAATTGAGAAATCAAACCCAACTCTCTCCCATCAGGTTCCACAAAACAAGTGTCACCATAGACTACATCGGGCTCACCCAACAAGAGCAACAAGCGCTCTACGACTTGTGAATCGTGTATGCGATCCCCGCTATTCAAGAACCAGATGTACTCGCCGCGGGCCAGGGCGAGGCCTTTGTTCATGGCATCGTACAAGCCTTTATCGGGTTCAGATACAGCGGCGTCAATGCGATCAGAATGTTCACTCATCCATTCCTTTGCCCCGTCGCTGCTGCCCCCATCAATCAGCAACCACTCGAA
>JALRLA010000174.1 GCA_023254645.1 Bacteroidia bacterium | reverse complement strand
GGAATCGCTGTCAGAATCCTCTTCCGAATCAAAGTCCAAGCTTATGCCGTTGATGCAATAGCGCAGGCCGGTGGGTTGGCCGTAACCATCGGGAAATACATGACCCAAATGTCCTCCACATTGTGCGCACAAAACCTCGGTTCTGATCATTCCATGACTCATATCCCGCTTTTCTAGAATTCGCGATGAATCGATGGCTTGGTAGAAGCTCGGCCAGCCACAGCCCGCATCAAACTTGGTTTCAGAAGCAAACAATTCTGAACCGCATCCTTTGCAACGGTAAATTCCGTCCTCCCACAAAGTTTCAAACTCGCTGCTAAAGGGTCGTTCGGTTCCTTTTTGGCGAAGCACGCGGTAGGCATCTGGGCCCAATTGCTCGAGCCATTCGGCATCGGTTTTTGTCACAGAAGGAGTATCAGTCATGGTAGGAGTATGAGGTAGGGATTGGCACGACACAGCGGCACAACAAAGAAATAAACAGATGGTAAACGGTCGCATCCAATAACCCATGATAGTATAACATTTCCCAAAGCATACGGTTTGCAGCCCCCTATATTTGGGCATGAATTTTCTGGGGCATTTTGTGTTTGATCACCAAGAAGGGCAGAGCTTGTACAATGCCGGACTTTTGGGACCAGACCTGATTCGAAATGCTTCCAAGGGACAGTTCAAGCCCAACTGGAAAAAGGATCTTCATCCGATAGAATGGCATCGTGGGGCCCAACAACATTTGCTCCGAGATGCTTGGTTTCACCAACACCCCTTTTTCAAAAGGGTATATGACGAAAATCGAGATAGCATTCGTGAAAGGTTCGAATCGGTGCAAATTCCGCGCTTTTATTTTGGACTTCATGTAGCCATCGAGATGAGCCTAGACAAAGCCCTGTTGACTTTGCATCCGCAGGCGGCTCAACACATGTACAGCGATTTGGAAACAGCCTTCCCGCAGATTGCCCAGTGGTTGAATGAACACGAATTTCCACAAGCCATTGCAGGGGTAGAACGCTTCATCGACAGTCGTTACATCGAACGCTACCAAGCCGATAGTGATTTGGCTTATGGATTGATGCGCGTGTATTTGCAAACGGGTGCCAGTCGCCAAGAATGGTCAACTGAGCAATTGAATGTGGTTGCGGGTATCATGGGTCAACTGGTCAAATCCAACCAAAAACACCTTCCTAGCCTATGGCCCTAACTAAAAGGGCATGATCCAGGACCAGAGGGTGTCAATCAAGGACCAATCTTTATGGTGCAAGGAAATGAGTTGCATGAGCAACACGAACACCAAAGATGCTGAACCCAACCAAGGCTTTCGAGTGGACATCAACAAGGAGCTGACAAACAGGGAAAGGGGTAGCATCAAGATCAAATAGAACTGAGGCAAACTCTCCCAGCGCAGCAACAACAAAATCAAGCCAAAGATGGTGAAGAAGGTTACTGTCAGCAAGCTTCTACGCGTTTCTGTGTTGTTCTTGTAATACGAGAACAAAGCGCGAGCCAAACCCATGATTCCCAGCACACAAACCAGCAAAAGAGGAACAACATCTACAGCAGCCCAGTGAACGGCCGAGAATTGGGATGTTGGTATTTGAAAAATGCTCGCTGCCCGCCAAGTGGATTCAGCCGGGGCGAACAACTCATTCAGGCTGTAGAGGAAGAAAAAGGGCATGGCCATTCCAAAGCATATGGCCAATACATCATTGAATTGTATGGTCTTGAACACCATCACCGCAACGATCAAAAACACCAACATCCAATAGGTTTCTGGAACGATCAAGCTGGCCAATCCAAACAACAAAGACACATAGAACAATTGGCGAGAATGCCGTTGAGATTGTGACTGAGAGGCCAACAAACCCAAGCCCATTACAAAAAGCGAATTGGCGATCACCAAATTGCTCAAGTACAAATTGGCCGGATAAAAAGAGGCCAAGCAAACGTATACAAGAGGTAATAAATAACCCGATGAACTAGCAATGATTCCCGAGCGCTGGGCCAAATTGTTCCAAGTGAAACCTTGCCACAAGGTAAAGGACAGAGCTATCAAAGCCGACAACCAGGGGTAGTCATGCAAGCCTCTGAAGAAGCCCTGCAAGGCACCGCTTCGAATGGAACCAGGTTCATAGAACCAAGCCACCCCCACTAATCGAAGCAGCGCAGCCATCAACACCACGAAGACAAATACGGTGATACTCTTATTGGTGAAGTACTTAATCATAGGTCAATAATTGCATCCAATACCACTGCTTATCCCGATAGATCGGCAAGATAAAGGATCCAAACGCGGTTTGGCGTCCATCTTCGGGAACAATGGTACTATACGTGTTTTCACTATCCAAAAGGGCTACCCGGCGAATACGAGCATCAGGCCCAATGATCGCATCCATCACTCGATTGCTACGGGCGATGTCATCGTTGTAAATAATGTGCAATTCGCTGTCGGTTTGGCAGACTCCCAAGCCCAAGAGAAAGGAATTGCTCGGCGAGGCTACTTGGTTTTTTCGAACCAAAATAGCCGTATCAGACACACCGGAGCGCCCCGTCAAGGCGATGCAAATGTCACCAAACGTATACAGGGTCTTGGTGGACGTTTGAGGAACCCCATTCAAGTAATAGGTTTCCATTTGCTTGGATTCATAGAACTGTTCCAGCACCATACTCAATCCCCCGTCGCTGAGCCAGAACAACTTTCGCACTTGAAAATGCTCGGGAAGCAACCCTTTTTTTCTGGCCTTTTCACCCACCAACAGGGTCAAAACCGCATCGGTCCATGGGTGAAGCTGTTCACTCCAGGCAGCCGTTGAATCCACTATACATCGAAAACTCCCTTTTGATTCCGTTGCCTCCTTGCCATTGTATAGACCCGCTAGGCAGAACAGGCGCTGACTGGGGTGTGCCACTACGTCCAAATCGCCAATGGCCTGCTCCTGCATGAAAGGAAAAACCTTCAGCGACGCTCCGTTCCAAAAACAAGCCATAGACTCTTTGTCGTAGTTGCTTTTCGCAATGCTCTTGGTCGATTGATACAATCGCAACACCGCCAATTCATCTCCCCGATTGTTGGCATCTGAGGCGTACCAATACCAATCGTTGTCGCGAAGAGGCAAAACCGTGTCTTTGGCTGCCACGAGCGTGGCTTCCACGGTATTGAAACTGCGCATGTGCAATTGAGACCCCGATGAATGATCGGCCAATGCCAAGAATATCAAGTGTTGCCGATCAGCCGAAAAGTCGACATTGACCTGATCCAAATCGATCGATTGAATGGGTAATTTACCCAGTACGACCGCTGCAATTTCACCTTCCAA
>JALRLA010000154.1 GCA_023254645.1 Bacteroidia bacterium | reverse complement strand
TTCCCTGCGAGGCTTGTGGAGGCAAGCGATACAAGAAAGATGTATTGGAAGTGACCTTCAAGGACAAGAACATTTTTGATGTATTGGAAATGACGGTCGAAGAGGCGCTGACGTTCTTTCAAGATCATAAAGGCATTCATGAGCGACTGCAGCCCTTGGCCGATGTGGGCTTGGGTTATGTGAAGTTGGGTCAAGGAAGCAATACCTTGAGTGGGGGTGAGGCTCAACGGGTCAAGTTGGCCTTCTACTTGAGTAAGGCCAGTCCTCACAAAGAAGGTGGAACCCTCTTTGTTTTTGATGAACCCACTACGGGTCTTCATTTCCATGATATAAAAAAACTCCTTGCTTCCTTGCAAGCCTTGATCAAGCGTGGCCATACGGTTTTGTGCATTGAGCACAATTTGGACGTGGCGAAATGCGCCGATTGGATCATTGATTTAGGGCCTGAGGCGGGCGAAGAAGGTGGAAGCTTGGTTTTTCAAGGAACCCCTGAAGGCTTGATAGATGTGAAAGAGAGCGTAACTGCACCCTATTTGAAAGCCAAGTTGAACGCGGCTGATTGAGATTGCTCTGCGCGCTGAAACTTGTCGTTCAAATCCATTTATCGCTCGTTTAGACGCTTTTCAATAGTGGCGGTTAAACGTTACTTTTGTGATTCTCATTATGATGAAAAAATCTGCACTAGTATGGGGCTTTGTTTTGGGATTGATTTCTCAAGTTTCGGCCCAAGTTACCTTAGTGGAAAAAGTCGAAGCCCAGCCTGGCTCGATGGTGGTTCCCTATGAAATGTACACCCTGCCCAATGGGTTGACTTTGATTGTCAGTGAAGATCACAGCGACCCCGTGGCACACATCAACGTTACTTACCACGTGGGCTCTGCTCGTGAAATTCCCGGTAAATCAGGTTTTGCGCACTTCTTCGAGCACATGTTGTTTCAAGGCTCTCAGCACGTAGCCGATGAAGAACATTTCAAAATCATCAAAGAATACGGTGGAGATGTCAATGGCAATACCACTCGTGACCGTACGGTTTACATTGAAACCTTCCCTAGCAACTTTACTGAAACCGCTCTGTGGATGGAAGCTGACCGCATGGGTTGCTTCTTGGAGGCTTACACCAACGAGAAATTCGAAATTCAACGCAGTACAGTAAAGAACGAGAAAGATCAGCGATACAATGTTCCTTATGGCTTCTTGATGGAAGTAAAAGACCAGGAATTGTACCCCTCAGACCATCCTTACAGCTGGTCGACCATTGGTTTCGTCGATGATTTGGATCGAGCAGATAGCAATGACCTTCGCAATTTCTTTTTGCGCTGGTATGGGCCAAACAACGCTTGTGTCATCGTTTCAGGTGATGTGAATGTCGCTGAAGTTGTGGCTTGGACGGAAAAGTATTTTGGCAGCATTCAGGCTGGTCCAGAGGTGCGCAAGCAGCGCGTTCGCCCTGTGGTGTTGAAAGAGAACAAGATTGCTTCTTATTCTGATCCCAATGCCAACCTGCCTTTGATTTATACCACTTACGTGGGTGCTCCCGTAATGAGCAGTGACGAAGCCGCTTTGGATATGTTGTCTTATTTGTGGGGTAATACCCGCAACTCACCCTTGTACCAGCGTTTTGTTGACAAGGAATGGGCGATCCAAGTTGGGGCTAACAACAATCCGTTGAGCGCCATCAACCACGAATTGGCAGGCGAATTTTCGTTCATCGTAGTGGGTTACCCATGGAGCGATATCAACGGCTTGCGCAACATGATGGCGACCGCTATCGACTCTTTCGAATACGTGAACTTTAGCGACGAAGACTTGGAGCGCGCTAAAATCAATATGCTCAGCAACTTATCCAGTGGATTGGAAGGAGCTAGTACCAAGGCTAGTTACTTGAGCATGTTCTGGTACTTGGACGCTCGTGGTGCCGATGGCAAGCTGACCAACTTGGAGGCTGAGGCCGAGCGTATAAAATCGGTAACCCGTGAGGACATCATGCGTGTATACCGCCAATACATCAAGACCAAAAAGTCTTCGACCGTAGTCATTGAGCCTGCCCGTTCGGGTGCAGACGGCGAAAAGCCCAAATATCAGAGTTTCAACCCCAATGCCGACTACCGCAATCCTGTAGCCGAGGCTGAATACAAAGGTTTGCAGTACCGTCCTGTTCAGGACGATTTTGACCGCAGCGTTCGCCCTGAACCTTCAGCCGTGAAGGAAGTGGCCGTGCCTCAGGTTCAGAAAACTGTATTGAAAAATGGGTTGGAAGTGTGGACCTCTCCGTTTGATGAAACTCCACGCGTTTTCGTGCGCATGAGCATCGATGGTGGAGCCTTGTTGGAAGATGGCAAGACCATCCCTGCTGGAACCGCTGATATGCTTTCCATGGCTCTTCAAAACGGAACGGCCAAACGCACACCCGCTGAATTGGAGCAGGAGATGGAGCGATTGGGTGCCAGTATCAATATTGGCGCGGGAGCCACCTCTATGTACGTTACTTTGGGCTGTGAAAAGCAGAATTTGGAAGCAGCAGCTGCTTTGATGCGTGAAATGTTGTTTGAGCCTCGTTGGGATTCGGATGAATACAGCAAAGAGAAAAAGCGCGCCGTGGAGAGCGCCAATTCTGATTTGTTGAACCGCGGTACGGGTGCTTCAAACGCCTGGTCTCGCTTGACACAAGGTGACAATTCCTTGGGTACCTATGTGGGTGCGAGCCAATATGAAAAGGTTCAATTGAGCCACTGCCAAACCTATTGGGAAAAGTACTTCTCGCCTTCAGTGAGCAAGTTGGTTGTCGTGGGTTCAGTGAACCAAGAAGAAGTTTTGCAATACTTCTCTTTCTTGAGCGACTGGAAAGGCAAACCGGTCGAAATCCCTATGCCTGCAAACAACTACGATTTTCAAACTTCTCAAATCTTTGGAGTAGAATATGTCGATGCCAAACAATCTGACATCTACATAGGTTTCAAAACCTTGCCTTATGACGCCACAGGTGACTTCTACAAGGCTTCAGTCATGAACTTCGCTTTGGCCGGCAACTTCAATAGCCGCTTGAACTTGAAAATTCGCGAAGAGAAAGCTTGGACTTATGGCATTCGCGGCGGATTTAGCGCGGGTTACAAGGACTTGCCTGGAACCTACGTAATTTCAGCTGGTGTGAAGTCAGAAGCCACTGATTCAGCCATAGTAGAGATTTTGAACGTATTGGAAACTTACAAGACAGAAGGAATCACAGACGAGGAGTTTGCCTTCACTAAATCAGCTTTGATTGCGTCTGAAGCTCTGGATTACGAATCGCTTTTCCAAAAGGCTGGATTCATCTTGTCTATGGCCAATCGCGGATTGTCAGAAGATTATACGGCACAGCAGTTGGCTACCTTGCAGAGCATGACCAAAGAGGAATTCAACGCCTTGGCCAAGCAGTATTTGAATACCGACGAACTAATAATTGTCGTAGCCGGAGATATGCTGCGCTTGGAAGAGAAATTGAACAATTTGGGATTTGGAACCGTTCAACGTTTGAACAAAGACGGCAGCGGTAAGATCAAATTGCTCAAGGCGGGTACCACTGGTCACAAGAAGAATTACAATTAATCGCTTAGGCGAGATTTTAACGACGAAATAAAGAAGAGGGGCGTAAGCCCCTCTTTTTTTGCTTTAAATGGGCTCTAATGGGCTTGAAATGTCTACAAATTGTGGGCAACCCTCGCGCGTGTCGCGCGGGTTCGCGCGCGTGAAGTGTTAAATTGCTACATTGATTCAAGAGAATGGAAGAGAACAACGACAACAAGGAGTTTCAAGAGAAAATCATCCCGATAAACATTGAGGATGAAATGAAAACCGCGTACATCGATTATGCGATGTCCGTAATTGTATCTCGAGCATTGCCAGATGTGCGCGATGGGTTGAAGCCAGTTCACCGTCGAGTACTATACGGTATGGTGGAATTGGGCTTGGCTTCCAATCGCCCGTATAAAAAATCGGCTCGTATTGTAGGAGAGGTGTTGGGAAAGTATCACCCACACGGTGACAGC
>JALRLA010000228.1 GCA_023254645.1 Bacteroidia bacterium | reverse complement strand
AGAAACTCGACGGTACCGGCACCGCTGTAGTTGCAAGACTTGGCCACATTCACAGCTGCTTGTCCCATTTGCTCGCGCAATTCAGGAGTCAATACCGCGCTGGGAGCCTCTTCCACCAGTTTTTGGTGGCGTCGCTGAATGGAGCACTCGCGTTCAAACAGATGGCACACATTGCCATGCGAATCGGCCATGATCTGAATCTCAATGTGACGAGGACGGCCCACATACTTTTCGATGAAAACGGCGTCATCGCCAAAGGCAGAACGTGCTTCGCTTTGGGCCATTTGCAAGGAAGACAAGAATTCGCTTTCTGACTCCACCACGCGCATGCCCTTTCCTCCCCCACCGGCACTGGCTTTGACCAATACGGGAAAACCAATGCTACGGGCTACCTCTAAAGCCGCTTGAGCATCGACAATGGCTTCGTTGATTCCGGGAACCAGGGGCACACCGTATTTCTCAACGGCCTGTTTGGAGGCAATCTTGGAACCCATCATATCCATGGCTTCGGGACTCGGGCCAATCAAAGCGATTCCTTCCTCGCGCAAACGACGCGCAAAGGTGGCATTCTCACTCAGGAAACCGTAGCCAGGGTGCACCGCTTGGGCGCCCGTTTGTTTGCACAGATCGATGATGGTTTCCATTTTCAAATAGCTTTGATTGCTGGGTGCAGGACCCACGCAGTAGGCTTCATCAGCCATGCGAACATGGCGGGCCACTCGGTCAGCTTCTGAATAGATGGCTACAGTAGATATGCCCATCTCTTTGCAGGTGCGAATCACCCGAATGGCAATCTCTCCTCGGTTGGCTATGAGAATCTTATTGAACATCGCGATTTGAAAATTGGGAAAGCCTGTCTTTCGCCAATACCTTCGCGAAGGTAAGCAAACAAGTCTCTATGCTCAGAACCCGAGTTGTCGTACAATTGATTCGCGCCGAATGGAGCTTGGACATTCGCCGGCCCGCTGTTTTGGCGGCTGCGGCTTTGCAATTGTTGACCATGGCTTTATTGAGTTTTTTGACTCAGCCTGACATTCATGGCAAAACCTGGAACAGCTTATTTTGGATCACCTTGATCTTCTGCACCCTACAGGCCATCAGCAAGAATTTTTTGGGCTTGAGCCGGGGCCGGTGGATATACTGGAACCAACTGGCACATCCCAGCGAATTGCTTTGGTCCAAGATGGCTTACGCTTGGATCAGCATGGCGGCTTTTGCCGTGCTCAACTTCATTGCCTTTTCTGCTTTCATGGGCATGCCCATTGAACACTTATCGATTTATTTCTTGCTGGTCATTGGGGTAGCCGGAGGCATTGCTAGCATCTTTACCTGGGTTGGAGCCCTAGCTACCAAAGCCAACCAATCGGCCTTTTTAGCGCCGGTATTGAGCTTGCCTTTGTTGATGCCACTGATACTCGTAGGAATGGGAGCTTCAGCCAAATGTTTGAACCCCATTTTGGTCAGCAGCACCTACAAGGACCTCTACTTGATTGGTGCCTTGGACTTTTTAATCCTGGTCATGGCCGGCATACTCTTTCCTTACTTGTGGAAAGAGTAAATAGGCCACCTTTTCCACTCGTTTATTGACCCAACCGAGCCGCAATACTTGATAGGCAGAGGCTGAATGCGTCAGCCACTCTGTATTTACTGACCCAACCAAGCGCTCAAGATTTGGGCGGCTTCATCGATGCCCACATCCTTTTTGTAGCGTTTGATCCAATCGGTTTTCAAAGCCAGTTTGGCTTCGTCTCCTTGCGCTGAGGCAATGTCTACGGGCAAAGCATACAGGCTATCTACCACCGTTTGATAGGGGTAATCGCTGACCTTTTTGGCTTGCGACTGCCAGTCTTGCTGCAAAGCAGTGTAGGCATTCAAATCCAAGGGGTATTCGTATTGAGCCCTCTGAGCTCCCAATTGCTTGCTGCGCTCGCGAATCAACTGATAGTACTCCCCACTGGCAATGCGTGATTTAGCTTGGTCAATGGCAGGGCCTTTGCCTGCGCTGTGTGATCCGGAATACGCACGATAAGCCGCGGGGCGAATCTTGTCGTATTCCAAATGGAAGTCCATCTCTTTTTCACCTCGCTCGACCTCGTCGTACAAATCGGGCAAAATGACATCAGGCACGACACCCACCAGTTGGGTTGTACCCCCATTGATTCGATAGAATTTCTGAATGGTCACCTTGACTTGTCCGAATCCGTCGGGGAAAACAGCATTGCCTGCACCTTCCAGCGGAACAAAAGTTTGAACCGTTCCTTTTCCAAATGTGCTTTTGCTACCCACGATGATGGCTCGGCCGTAATCTTGTAGAGCCGCTGCCAAAATTTCGGAGGCCGAGGCACTGTAGGTATTGGTCAAGATCACCAAGGGATCTTCGTAGCGAACGGATGGGTCTGGATCTGCTGCTTGTTGAACCCCTCCATTGGGGAATCGAACCTGCACGATGGGTCCAGAAGGAATGAACAGACCGCTCATCTCAATGGCATCGGCCAAGCTTCCTCCCCCGTTGTTGCGCAAATCCAAAACGATGCCTTCGGCACCGGCCTTTTGGAGTTTTTCTATCTCTGCCTGAACATCACCCGTGCAATTGCGACCACGGCCACGGGCCGAAAAATCGGCGTAAAAGCTGGGCAGTTGAATCAAGCCCAACTTGTGCCCGTTGAATTCAAACACCAAACTGCGGGCATAGCTTTCTTCAATGACAACCACCTCGCGAATGATGGGAATTTCCTGGATCAATCCGTCGGGTTTTTTGACCGTCAAACGAACCTCTGTACCCTTTTTGCCGCGAATCAATTTGATGGCCTCGTCCAGCTTCATGCCGACGATATCAACGGCTTCTTCTTTGCCTTGGGCGACCTTCAATATCAGATCACCGGCTTTCAAATCGCCCTGCTTATAGGAAGCCGAGCCGGGCACGATGCGCTCTACTTTTACATACCCGTCGCGCTCGCTCAAAGTGGCACCAATTCCCTCCAATTTCCCTGTCATGGAAATATCGAAGTTTTCCTTGTCTTCAGGAGCATAGTAATTGGTATGCGGGTCGTAAACCTGGCACAAGGAATTCAAATAGAAACTCACCTGATCCTTGCGATCCATTCCACGCCAGCGCTTGAACCAGTCGTGAATGAATTTGGCCGTCTCATTGCGGGCCTTCAATTCCAAGCTGTCGAAAGGAAGAATGCGCTCGGCTTTGTCTAATGCTGACTCAGGAGTGGCGCCTTCTGTGGCCTCCAAATCAGGATCTTCTTCTACAGGTTTGATGCCCTTTTGAGACTCCTGCTTGCGGTACAAACGATCAACGGTTTGAAACTGCAACCACAAATCCCATTGCTTGTGCAAGGCCGTCTCGTTTTTGACGTATTCGGGCACATCTTCGTACTCGGTCCAAGTGGATTTGGTTTGGTATACCAAGGGCTTGGACAGCGTTTGATCAACCCAAGGCTCAATGACATTCAAGCGGCTCTGCAATCGACTCCAAGCAGAGTCAAAGAAGGCAAAAGAGCCCATGCGAACTTGATCGTCAATGGCTTTTTCATGAACACTCAAGGCTTTGATGTCTTCAGCCGTAAAGAACTGCTTATCGCGGTCCAGATTGTCCAGAACAGCGCGATAGGCATGTTGAGAAAACTCATCGTTCAGTTCAGGGGCATGGTAGTGCTCCCGGTCCAAGGTTTGAGTCAAATTCAACAACAGCGGATCAGAGCCCTCAGGGCTTCCATTTCCACAAAACACCAACATGCTCACCAAACCGGTGGCGGCCGTCATCAAGACCAATCGGTTCATTCCAATCATGGGCGTTGACCGTTAGAAGGCTGTTGACCGTTATTGGGCTGCTGGCCGGGCATACCGGGCTCGCCATTTTGAGACTCTTGGTAATAGTGGCCCAAGCCAAGGGTGTCTACGCCTTGATCGAAGACCAAATCAACTGGAATGTTAGCTTTCTCCAATCGAGCCAAATCTTGCTTCAATGCATCACTGACTTTTGCACGGGTATCGAGCATGACTTGAACCCCTTGGGCATTTCCATCTCCCTGCAGGGTCAACAGCTCAGCCGCCAATTTGTCAATGGCACTGCGCATGGCCTTCATGTCAACTGAGTACAATCCTTTGGCATCGCGAACGATGGCTCCTGAATTCATCAAGGTATTAAAGGTGATCATGTTGGCCTTTCCATGGGCCGAAGCTGCACCGAAGCGAACCGAACGGAACACAGAAGCGACGAAGGTGATGTAGTAATTCTCCAAAGAACCTTCCAACTCGCCTTTCTCCCACAATTGCGTCACCATGTACAAGCCCAAAACATCGGCCTTGCACTCTTCAATAGCACTGTAGTTGGGGCCCAAAGCTTCGCGGCAGGTAATGTTGCTATCTGTCACCAAGTTCTTGACGCCCAAACCGTGAGCCACTTCATGGAACATCACGTTGGAGAAGAACCCATTGAATTCAATGTATTTGCGCTGTTTGGGATTGATCAACTCTTTGGAAATGGGCACCACCATGTATTCAAACTTGGCACGCATGGCATTCTTCAGCTGCGAACGGCGGGTACCAAAGTAGGTCTGCAAAGTTTCATCGTTGGGCAAATTCACTGCTATGGTTTTGCTGCCGGCATTGCAATCGCCACCGTAGTAAACCACATCAAACACGGCCAACTGACTCATGGGAGACTCTGGGCGAGGAATGGGTGGGAATCCAGGCTTTTCAATGGGCCCCAAATCTTGAGGAGGCAAAGGGTTGCCCATTTCATCCAAACGGGGCTCTGTGGGACCAGCAATGGCAGGTTTGTAGGCCGCATCAACGGGAATACCCGCTTGCAATTCGGGCAACATGGCCACGAACTTGTCCAACTTTTTGCCCCATTCTAGGTCGCGAATCAACACGTAGGCTTCGTAGGAAGTTTTGGCTCCGTACAATTTGTCTTCGTAGTTTTCAATGGGCCCAATGATGATGTCCAAGTGAGAGCGGAGTTCCAACCAGCGCACATCGCTGTGAATGTACTCGTCGCTCATCATGGCTCCGGCGCGTTCGCGAAGGAACATGGCAAAATCTCGGTCTTCGGCTTCGATGGCTTCAGCAGCTTTGTTCAGCTCATCAACCATTTTGAACACTTCCTTTTCGTACAGGGTTCCGAAACGCTGAGTGGCTATCATGGAACCGCTGGTGGAGGGAATGGGCTGCAATCCAAATCCGAAGCCAGCAGAGCCTTGCATTTCATGATCGGGAGGCATGTTATTTCCCGCTCCAGGACCTTCGCCTTGTTTGGGCTCCCCTTTGCCTTTCTCGCCTTCTGGCTTAGGCATTTGAGGATTGAAGGGCCTTACCACCGTATATGGGCTGAAAATATCCGTGTAAAAGACCGAATCGATTCCTTCCGTGCTGAACACCGGCGGATAAAAATTCGCTCCAAGCGGTTTGTCGCCTACCCCTTTCACGAACGACTCGTTGTTGTTCAATCGATCCCAGGGACCGTAGTTCAACTCCATGAAACGCTTCAAGGTGTCATTCTTGATTCCCGACAAGGCCTGGTCTTTGTCCATGTAGGTTTGCTTCCAAAAAATTCGGTCAGCCTGTTCGGCCGCCTTAATCAAATGAACCAAACAGGTTTTTTCGGCCGTGGTTAAGGCCAATGTATCGGTGGTCAGCGTGAAGGTCTTGTAGGAGGCCAATCGCTGCCCAATGGGATAATCTGTTTTGGGTTTTTGAGCCGATAAGCCCGCAAAAGAGGCCATCGCACAACCCAACAAAATCAAATTTCTCATGCTTTGAATAAATATCGAATGCTTACAAAAATAAGGGCAAGGAATTAGCCCATGGCCCGCTTATGCAATAATCGTGCAACAACAACTTTTTAACGATAAATTATTCGTCGTGGCGATGAGTAGGCGAACTTTGCACCCTCGATGTCCTCTCATCTCCAAGAACAAAGCTCCATTCAATCCTTGTTTGAGTCCATGCCCAACTATGCGGGAACCTTGACTCAGCAACACGGAAAACTCCCACTCAGTTTCTTGGAATTGAGCCGCCCCACAGGCAAATACATCGCCCGAATCTGGTTGGCGGCCGTCAACTTTTTTTTCAAAAAAGGCTTCATTCGCGTCGTAGGAAACACCTGTGCTCCCGGGGTTTATTGGGCCGACATTGAGCCCAAACTCGGATTTGGGCAATTCGGAAACAGCGAACAGAGCTGCGGCGCTTTGGTGGTGAACGTCATGAACCACGACACCTACAAGCACGCCGTTGGTTTTGTAGCTGAACCCTACATGGTTTTTGAGAGCAAATCCGAGTGGAACGATTTAACCGATGCGTTGGCCGCCATGAGTTCCAAATACCGTGTGCGCAACCAAAAAGTACTCAAGAGCACCGCTGATTTTTCCTGGCGCGAGTTGCAAGACCAACCCGCATCCGAATGGCTGGCCACCTGTAGTCTGTTTTTGCAACAGACCTTGGCCGAAAAAACGGTGGCTCTGACCGGCAATTTGAATGAGTTGCTATGGCAGTATCACCGCATCCTGAAAAAGAACTTCAAGGTCAGAGGCTACTACCTAAACGATGAGCTGATTGGATTTGTCAGCTACATCGAAGATGGCTCAGAATGGCACGCCATGCACATGGGAATGGACCGTTCTACGGGAGACCAATACCCGCTGTATCAGCGCATGTTTTTGGACTTGATTGACAGCGCAATTGCTGCGAAAACCCAACGATTGTACATGGGCCGAACGGCCACAGAGATCAAATCTACCCTAGGTGCCATTGCCCTAGACAACCAATTTTTGGTCTTTGTCAAGTTCGGGTGGCTGCGCTACCTCACCCATCTATACAAGCGCTTCATCTACCGCGCACCCGCCTACACGCTGAGACGACCGTTCAAATAATCGGTTACATTTGTGCCATGCAACGATTTTCTATCAAAGGATGGAGTTTGATGGCCGCAGGATTGACCTTGTCCTTGCAAGCCCAAACCCTGACCAATAAACCCGGAAGTGAATACGCCTTTACTGAGGTGTATAACCTTGAAGAAACGTCCATCAAAGACCAGTGCAGAACGGGGACTTGCTGGAGCTACAGCACCTTGTCTATGGTCGAAAGCGAACTGATTCGCACCGGCAAAGGCAGCCACGATTTGAGCGAAATGTACATCGCTCGTTGCGCCTACATCGAAAAGGCCATCACCCATGTAAGAATGGGTGGCAAACATCAATTTGACGAAGGGGGCGAGTTCCATGACATCCCTTACATCATCGAGAAATATGGCATTGTTCCCGAAGAGGTTTACTCTGGGTTGAAGCACGGCAACACCCGTCACAATCACGCCGAAATGGTCTCCGCTTTGGGTGCCTTTGTTCAAGCCATCGCTGAACGCCCCAGTGGCAGTTTGAGCGAAGATTGGGTCTTGGCCGTACAACGCGTAGTCGATGCCTATCTGGGCGATGTTCCCTCTGAATTCACCTACCAAGGAAAGGCATATACGCCTCAATCGTTTGCTGCCTCTCTGGGTCTCAACATGCAAGATTACGTCGCCATTACTTCCTTCACGCATCACCCCTATTACCGTCCTTTTGCCATCGAAGTAGTCGACAACTGGTCCATGCAAACAGCCTACAATGTGCCTTTGCAGACCTTGATTGACGCCAGCAAGGAGGCCTTGAAAAAGGGTTACAGCATTGCCTGGGCTACCGACGTGAGCGAAAAAGGTTTCAGCTACCGCGATGGCTTGGCCATTGTTCCTACCCACGATAGTTTGGTGCAAAAAATGGGCAACGACCCCAAGCATTTCAATTCGGCTGGAGCCGAACGCATTTCCAATGCCTTTCAACAGCCCATGCCCGAAAAGAACATTGACGCGGCCATGCGCCAATCTGCTTTTGATCGACAAGAGACTACTGACGACCACGGCATGCACATCACAGGAATGGTCAGTGAGGCCAGTTCTGGCGATTATTTCGTTGTCAAAAACAGTTGGGGCGAGGCCAACGCTTGCGGCGGATACCTCTATGCTTCTGAAGCCTTCTTTGCCTACAAAACCATCTGCATCATGGTGCACAAAGACGCTCTGAGCAAAGCATTGCAGCGAGAACTCGGTCTCTAATTGGACCCTGTTCAACGCGTTTAAAAAGCACTTATCTTTGCCCCACTTTTACCCATGATCATCGGAGTACCCAAGGAGATTAAGAACAACGAAAACCGGGTGGCGTTGACCCCTGCAGGCGTTGCGGAATTCAAGAAACACGGCCACACCGTTTACGTACAAGCTAGCGCTGGCGAAGGCAGCGGGTTTAGCGACGAAGAATACACCGGTGCCGGTGCTCAGTTGCTTCCCACGATTGAAGACGTGTACGGCATTGCCGACATGATCATCAAAGTAAAAGAACCCATTGAGTCTGAGTACAAACTGATCAAAAAAGACCAGTTGTTGTTCACCTATTTCCACTTCGCTTCTTACGAGCCTTTGACGCATGCCATGATCGAAAGCGGAGCGGTTTGCTTGGCCTATGAAACAGTAGAAAAAGCCGATCGCAGCCTTCCCTTGCTGGTTCCCATGAGCGAAGTTGCTGGCCGCATGAGCATACAAGAAGGTGCCAAGTACCTAGAAAAGCCCATGGGGGTGTTCTCACGACGGTCGGTGAGCAAGTTACCAATGTTGTCCACCACCGACACATTCTGCGCCGCCAAATACGGAATGCTGGACGACACTAAATGAATAATGGCGTCCACCTGGGCAGCCGTAACGATGCGCCCATGCTGAGGGCTTACCACGACTGAGGCCTTCGGCTCCGCCCGGTCGCGCACAAAGACGCTTTGTTTGGGCAGCGCCAAATGCACACGTGCACTCTGAATGCTCCCAATTTCGGTAATGCTTCGCGCAAGCTCGTTTTCCATGGCCTTGATGTACCGTACCTGCTCCATGAACTGGCTGGTGGTCATGGCGCTTTGTTCGTTCAGAGCATCAATGCCCATAGGCAAAGGCGCTTTGGGAATGCCCTTGGACGCCAGGTAAATGCGAGCCTCGTGATACTTGT
>JALRLA010000146.1 GCA_023254645.1 Bacteroidia bacterium | reverse complement strand
GTTTGACCGAGTACGGTCAAAAACTGGGAATCAAGGAATCCATGAACTATGCGCAGTTTGCGCAGCGGGTTCCCATTGTAGAATACGAAGACCTTCAGCCCTACATCGAGCGAAACATGAAGGGTGAGCAATTGCTGCTGTGGCCAGGTGATGTCACCTGGTTTGCCAAAAGTTCGGGGACGACGTCCAATTCGGCTAAGTACATTCCCATCAGCTACGAGAGCTTGGAGTATAGCCATTATATGGGTGGACGCGAGGCTTTGACCCAGTACCTTTCTTTTTGCCCTGAAAGCCGTTTGTTTGAAGGAAAAGGATTATTGGTGGGCGGTTCTCATCAGGTGAATCAATTGTCAGATCGAAGTTACTACGGTGATCTATCGGCGGTATTGATGAACCATTTGCCTACTTGGGCCAACTGGAAGAGCACTCCCGATTTGGACATTGCTTTGATGGAGAACTGGGAAGAGAAATTGGAGGCCATGGCACAAGCCGTTTCCAAAGACAATGTGACCAGCATGAGTGGGGTGCCCACCTGGACCTTGATTCTGATGCAACGCATATTGGAAATCACAGGGGCTAATCACATGCACGAGGTTTGGCCGAACATGGAATTGTTCATTCACGGTGGGGTGAGTTTCACTCCCTACCGCGAGCAATTCAAATCGCTGTTCCCCGAAAAGCACATGCATTATGTGGAGACCTACAATGCAAGCGAAGGGTTTTTTGGGGTTCAGGCCTATGCGGGTAAACCCGAAATGCTATTGATGACCCATCATGGGGTCTTCTATGAATTCTATGAGCCCGCAAAAGGACCTGAATCGGCGGTGCCCTTATGGGAGGTCAAGACCGAAACTCCTTATGCCGTCGTGATTACGACCAATTCGGGCCTATGGCGTTATTCTATTGGTGATACAGTCGTTTTCCAAAATCTAAAACCTTATACATTTATCATCACTGGCCGGGTGAAGTTATTCATCAATGCCTTTGGAGAGGAACTGGTGATTGAAAATGCTGATTCGGCCATGGCTGAAGCTTGTCAGCAATTGGGGGTACGTATGCAGGATTACACGGCTGCTCCTCGGTACATGGATCAAGGAAATCCAGGCCATGAATGGGTCGTTGAATTTGAAGGTACTGAGCCTGATCCACAAGAGTTTGCAGACATTTTGGATCGTGAAATCCAAGCGCGCAACGGTGATTACAAGGCTAAGCGACAGGGTGATTTGGCTATGAAGTTGCCCACCCTTCATTTTGCTCCGACTGGTACTTTTCGAGCTTGGTTGAAAAGCAAGGGTAAGCTAGGTGGACAGCACAAAGTTCCTCGCTTGGCGAACAATCGCGACATCTTGAATGAAGTGCTGGCGCTCCTAGGCCATTGATGCCTTATTTTTGCTTCATGTACGGAGCCATCAAAGACCATTTAGCGGCCGAATTGCAAGCCATCGAAGAAGCCGGATTGTACAAGCGCGAGCGCGTGATTACTTCTCCTCAAGGAGCGGTTATCACGTTGGAAGACGGCAGCGAAGTGATCAACTTCTGCGCCAACAACTATTTGGGATTGAGCAGTCACCCAAGAGTGGTGGAAGCAGCCAAGCGAGCCATCGATAGTCATGGTTTTGGCATGAGTTCCGTGCGGTTCATTTGCGGAACCCAAGACATTCACAAAGAATTGGAGCGCAAGATTGCCGAGTTCTACGGCACGGAAGACACCATTTTATACGCAGCTGCTTTCGATGCCAATGGCGGTGTGTTTGAGCCCTTGTTGGGTGCGGAAGATGCCATCATTTCAGACTCTTTGAACCACGCTTCAATCATTGACGGGGTGCGTTTGTGCAAAGCCATGCGCTTTCGCTACGAGAACAACGACATGGCTGACTTGGAAGCCAAGTTGAAGGAGGCTGATGCTGCCGGTGCCCGTTTCAAATTGGTGGTAACCGATGGTGTGTTTTCTATGGATGGCTACGTGGCTCAGTTGGACAAAATCGTGGCCTTGTGCGATCAGTACAATGCCATGGTGATGACCGACGAGTGTCATGCAGCTGGATTCATTGGAGCTACTGGAGTGGGTGTTCCCGAGCACTGTGGCGTCAAAGGAAAAATTGACATCATCACCGGTACCTTGGGCAAAGCTTTGGGCGGCGCCATGGGCGGATATACCACAGGTCGCAAGGAAATCATCGAATTGCTTCGTCAGCGCAGTCGTCCTTATTTGTTCTCCAATTCTCTCGCACCAAGCATTGTGGGTGCAAGCATCGAGGTGTTGAACATGCTCAGTGAAACCACCGAGTTGCGAGACAAATTGGAAGAGAATGTTCGCTACTTCAAATCGGGGATCAAAGCCAGCGGTTTGGATTTCAAAGATGGAGACAGTGCCATTGTACCCATCATGTTGTACGATGCCAAATTGAGCCAGGTGATGGCAGATCGCTTGCTAGAAGAGGGCATCTATGTAATTGGTTTCTTCTATCCCGTAGTGCCTAAGGGGCAAGCGCGCATTCGTGTTCAATTGAGTGCTGCGCACGAGCGCGAACACCTGGACAAAGCCATTGCAGCCTTTGCCAAGGTGGGCAAAGAATTGGGCGTGATCTAAGGATTATTATTCGTTCCCGCTTGCGGGTTTTTTCAAGACTTTCCAGAAGAAGTATGCGGTTACTGCCGTGACGAATACTTGTGTGCTGATCATCATAATGATGGCTGACTGGCTCATGCTGTATCTCCTTTCTTGTTGTAGTGGGCTTTGCGCACCAAAATACCCAAATAGACAAATAAGCCCAGCAGCATAAAGCGAGCGAGGTATCGGTAGAAAATGGGGTTGATGAATCGCCCTGAGGCGATTGATTGACCGGCCTTGACAGAATCGCCCTCATTGACCATAGCCGTTTGGGATCCGCTTAATTCATAGGTGCTTAAGGAAGTTCCATTTTCATCTTGAATCAGCAACTTTCCCTCTTGGAATGACACGGTACCGTTATTGTCTGCCTGCAATTCGCTGGCTACCGGGCTGCGGTTGTAGGCAATATCGACATTGCCGATTTGGCCCAAGATGCTGCCGGCATCGAATTCCCATTTTTCATTGAAGGCTTTTTTCCAGTCGTTGTCTTTGGGAGAGACTAAGCTGAGCACAAAAATGATGGCTAGAATACTAGGTGTTACGTAGCGAATAATGGGTTTGTATATTTTGGGTAGGCGTATATCGGCTCCTTCTTTAATCTCTTGCCATCCATTGTGAATGTCAAAAATCCAAGAGAATAGAATGGTCTCGGCCAGAGCAAAAATGACCAATCCAACCGTACCAGCCCAGTAATCGTATTGATCAAATACCCCTTGTTGGAAGAAGATGACCGTGGGTAAGCCCATGATTAAGGTCACCAATCCAAAGGTCCAGGCTGCTTTCTTGGTGCTGTATCCGTACTCGTCTTGCATGAAACCCATCCAGGGTGTACCCATGGCGAGTGAAGAGGTAATACCGGCGAAAAACAGCAATCCAAACCACATGAATCCGGCTGCAGTGGCTAGCGCGGATCCCCATTTGCCAAACAAGTAAGGCATGGTTTGGAAGGCCATGGAAAAGGAGGCGTTTTCTTTGACCCAATCAAGTCCTAGGTATCCGACGGCAATGGGAATTACGATTGACGCACCCAAAACGACCTCTACGAATCCGTTCATCCAACCGGCAGCCATGGCGTTCAATGCGATGTCATCTTTGGAGCGCACATAGGCGGCGTAGCAGTGAATGGTTCCCATACCTACCGACAGGGTAAAGAAGATTTGACCGGCAGCAGCCAACCATACTTTTGGGTCCCATAGAGAGGTGAAATTGGGTTCCCACAAGAAGTTCAACCCCGAGAAGGCGTTGCAATCCGTGCAACCTTCTGGCGATCCAGAATCGCCTAAGGTCAGGCCTTTGATGGCCAAGAATATGCCGAACAAAATGAGAAGGGGCATGCCAATTTTGGCCACTTTTTCAACCCCACCTTCCAAACCTTTGGACAGGATGTAGATGTTGATGACCAAACAGAGTATGTAGAGCAATACGGGCTCCAACGGGAGGCCAAAGGTGCTTTCACTCAGGCTAGTGTACTGCGAGAAAAAGGCCGCAATTTCCAATCGGTCCATGCCCGTGAAGGTTTGACCCAAACTATGAATCACATAGCTCAAGGTCCAGCTTTCAATGTAGCAGTAATAGGCGGCGACCGCAATGTTGGTGAAAATGCCAAAGACTCCGATGTACTTCCAAAAACGCTTGCGACCCATCTCATCCATGATGAAGGGTGTGCAGTGGTGTCCGTTTTTACCTCCGAATCGACCGGTTGCCCATTCGATCCAAAGCAGAGGAATACCCATGATGAAGAAACAGACCAAGTAGGGAATGATAAAGGTTCCACCCCCGTTGTTTACAGCTTGTACAGGAAAGCGAAGAAAGTTACCGAGTCCTACAGCATTTCCAGCCATGGCCAGAATCAAACCGACTCGGGTTCCCCACGATTGCGTTTGGCTACTCATAAAGAGCCGAAGATACGATTTAGGGACTTAAATCCTGACCTTTTCTCGGGTGTATCCGAATCGACGATTGTCCAATTTTGCAATCTCTTCCAACACGGGAAGCATGTCGGCAAATTGATCCAAGTACAAGCTTTGGTCGCCATCTGACAAAGCCTCTTTGGGTTGGTTGTGAACCTCGATGATCAAGCCATCAGCACCAGCCGCAATGGCGGCCTTGGATACGGCTGGAACCAAATCGCGAATGCCCGTTCCCTGAGAGGGATCCAAAATCACCGGCAAATGGCTCAGAGATTTGACCAACGGAATGGCCGCGATGTCCAAGGTGTTGCGGGTAGCATTTTCAAAGGTTCGAATGCCTCTTTCGCACAAGATGACCCGCTCGTTGCCACTGCTGACAATGTATTCGGCGGCCAACAACCATTCCTCAATAGTGGAACTCATTCCTCTTTTGAGCAAAATAGGTTTTCCCGCTTTGCCCAATGCGCGCAACAGCGGATAGTTCTGCATGTTGCGGGTTCCTACTTGTAGAATGTCGGCGTATTCCACGAGCTCAGAGATTTTATCCTCGCTCATGATTTCTGAAACGACAGCCATTCCGTATTTGTCTGCGGCTTCTCGAAGAAGAATCAACCCTTCGGTTTTCAAACCCTGAAAGCTGTAGGGGCTGGTGCGAGGTTTGTAGGCTCCACCGCGTAAAAACCGAATTCCCAATTTGGACAAGAATTCAGTTATGGTGCAGATCTGTTCCTGATTTTCAACGGCACAAGGCCCGGCAATCATGACGCGATCCCGACCAATGTGAACCCCGTTTATTTCAAAGACGGTGTCTTCGGTCTTCCATTCTCGGCTAACAAGCTGGTAGGGTTGACGGGTACTCATTGGTTTAATTGGGCTTCGTATAGGTAATGATCAGTTTGGTCTTGGTATGGTCGATGATGGATCGGGCACCCAAGACAGGTTGATCACTGGGCACACACAAATACAAACCACCATTGTAATCTACAGAATCAAACCAAGAACGGTTCAAAAGGTTTTGAAAATGGCGGGTAATGGTGAACTTATATGTTTGATTGGATTCGTTGTAAATACCTCCAAAGCCCGCTGAAGTTCCGTCTTCGATCAGAGCGTTTCGATCTGAGAAAATGCTCAAATTTCCAGCGGCATCTTGGCCAATAGTAAGGGGTTGAAACAAATTCAACCGGGGTGCGCTGTAGAATGAGTTGCTAGTGCTGAACCATTCTGATGCGTGCAAGACCAGCTCTGCCTTGTTGATGGCTACGTTGCCATCTTGGATCAAACTATACAAAGAAGGGAAGCGCAACCATGTTTTCAATCCGCCCAAGGCTTGAACATAGGTTTGGGGATAATGGGCATTGGGGTTGTTGATTTGAAGGGTTACCGCGCTTGGGTGGGGTCCAACTTGCCCAGACGTAGTGGTTTGTGTTTTGCCGTCAAAGCCAAAAACAAAGGTGCTAGTATCGTCGTAATAGAGCAGAATTTTGGCTCTGTAGGCCAATGAACCGATGGTGTGCAGGTCAAAAACCCCAAAGCCTCCATTTCCGGGAGCTAAATCGGTGTTTTGAGGAACGATGGCAATGCCTGGGAAATATTTAGCCAATTCGTCATTGGTGGTGTAAGCTGATTTGGGAAGTGTCATCAGCTTTTTGGCCATATCGGCAGAAAGGGTGATTCGCAGACCTGACTCAGGGGCCAATTTGGTCTTTCTATAGGGCAAACTATCGCGATACAGGCTGAACAAGGTTCCTCGGTACTCACTGTAGATAGCCGCATCGTAAGAGGGGGCAATTTGCTGGTAGTAGGTCGTGCCGCTTTCGATGTCTTCCAACAGCGGATGAACACGTAACACTTGCTCCGTGCTGCGGTTGCCATAAAAGTTCAATCCTTCTACTACGGGTATGAATAGAACGGCAGAGTCAGGATCTTTTGTGTTTGGGAAGTCGCTGTTGGGCTCAATCAGACTAATGCTGGCAAAAACCGAGGCCTGACTTGGGCCCAGCGCTGGATCATTCATGGCCCCCAACAACGCATAGCTCAAGCCATTTCCGGGCAGGGAGTCTTCGCGAACCGTGCTGGCGTAAACCGAGAAGGTATCGCTTCTGAACAAGGTCAATTGATTGGCATTGCCTTGACCCTCCAAGGAAATGTTTCCTGATTCAGGTTTGCAGGCTACCCAACTCAAGAGAAGCAGGCTAACAAGAGCGATCCTACTGGAATTCACAGAACAGGGTCTTAGGCCAAAATTTGATCGTAAAGCTGCTCGTATTGTTCAGCTAAATCTTCCCCTTCCTTGTGGTGGATAGAGGGCTTGCCTTCCAAGGCGTTCTTGACCAATTCCATGGCTTTTTCGCAACCGGCTACAATGGCATCAGAGTGCTTTACGGCTCCGGAGTGAACCCCATTGGTGCTGGCATTGCTGAAACAATCCATGCAATCGCTTTCTAAGGAGTTCAAGGCCGCTTTGCGAGAGAATTCACTACCCAAAGACTGGTCACAATCTTCGTGGTATACCGAATAAACTACTTTGGTGTTTTTGAATACAGGTTCGTCTTTGTAGATGGTTTTCAGGTACAAAGGAATCAAGGAAGTCATCCATCCTTGACAGTGAATGATATCAGGAGCCCATCCCAATTTCTTTACCGTTTCCATCACTCCTTTGCAGAAGAAAATGGTACGCTCGTCATTGTCGTCAAAGAATTGACCCTTGTCGTTGTTGTAGACGGCTTTGCGGTGAAAGTAATCTTCGTTGTCCAAAAAGTACACCTGCATTTTGGTGTTGGGAACAGAAGCCACCTTGATGACCAAGGGGTTGTCGTTGTCATCGATGCTGATGTTGATTCCTGACAAACGAACCACTTCGTGCAATCGATTTCTACGCTCGTTGATGACGCCAAAACGGGGCACCAAGATGCGGATTTCGTTGTCCTTTTCTTGCAAGGCTTGGGGCAACATGCGAGCGATGGTTGAGTGTGGTGATTGCTCCAAGAAAGGAGCCATTTCCGAACTTACATACAGGACACGTTTTTTCTGGGTCATAAAATTCTGAGGCGTAGGGGTTGAAAAGGGTTTACAAAAGTATAATAAAAAAACGGGATATTCAAAACACCAAAGGCTAAAAAGCCTTTATTTGCAAGGCTTTTCGCTCTTATGAAGGTCATCCAATCGGCTTCAGAACTCGCCCAATTTTGCTTAGAAGCAAACCGGGAAATAGGATTCGTTCCTACCATGGGAGCCTTGCATGAAGGTCATCTGGAATTGTTGCGCGCCGCTCAGGCTGCGGGTGACTTTGCGGTGGTATCCGTATTTGTGAATCCCTTGCAGTTCAACAATGCCCAGGATCTGGCCAAGTATCCGCGCAGTTTGGAAGCCGATTCATCTATGCTGGAGAAAGCGGGAGCCGATGTGTTGTTTGTGCCTAGTGCGGAAGAGGTTTACCCCAGCAGTCCCATGGCGTCAGGTGTCGAATTGGGGGAACTGGCCAACCGCTTGGAAGGATCGTTTCGCCCCGGTCATTTCGAAGGAGTGCTGCAGGTTTTGACCCGATTGTTTTCTTTGGTTCAACCCACTCGAGCGTATTTTGGTCAAAAGGATTTGCAGCAGTGCATGGTGGTTCGCAAACTCATTGAACAAAAATTTAGCGCTCTTCAAATGGTGACCGTTCCTACGGTTCGCGCCCAAAGCGGCTTGGCCCTGAGTTCTCGAAATCAACGGCTTAGTCCTCAAGGCTTGGATACGGCCTCAGCGATATATCAGCAGCTAAAGTCTTTGAGTCAGGCCTTGGAATTGGGCCCCGCCTTAGAGGCCTCAACCGAACAGTTGGCTTTGCTGGGCATTGAAACGGAATACTTGCAAGCCGTGGCTCTGCCTGATATGAACCCCATAGATCATGCAGAGGAGTCAGAAGAGAAAGCGCTGGTATTTGCCGGATACTTGGAAGGCGTTCGCCTGATCGACAACCTGCTGTTTTAGATCATTCCCGATTTCGACTATCGATCCAAATGCTCACCGGTCCGTCGTTGCAGAGGTGTACTTGCATGTCGGCGCCAAATTGACCTGTTTCTACTGGAATCCCCTCTTGTTTCAAGGCATCAATCATGGCCTCGTATAAGGGGATGGCTTGTTCTGGTCTTGCCGCACGAATGAACGAAGGCCGATTGCCTTTGGCGGTCAAGGCATGAAGCGTGAACTGGCTGATGAGTAGAATGCTTCCATCCACATCGCTCAAGCTGCGGTTCATTTTCCCATCCTCGTCGGAAAAAAGGCGCATGAGGGCAATCTTTTTGGAAAGCCATTGCACATCGCTGTGGTCATCAGCCTCCTCGATGCCCAAGAGTACCGTGTATCCGCGGGAGATATGACCCACGGTTTGGCCAGCGATGTCTACTCGGGCTTCTGATACTCGTTGAATCAATGCGCGCATGGGGCAAAAATGCAGACTATCTCGCTAACTTCGGTGCATGAGTTCGGTATTGGTATTGAAAACGCGAGACTACGCCCAACAGGAGCTGTCCAAGGCCGAGGGAGGCCACGATTGGGAGCACGTTCGAAGGGTTTGGCAAACCAGCAAGTCCCTGTTGGAGCAGACCCCTGAAGCCGATGCCGAAGTAGTGGAATTGGCCGCATTGCTGCACGATATCGCCGATTCCAAGTTTCACGGTGGCGATGAAGAAATTGGGCCGCGTACGGCTGAGCAATGGTTGAAGAGCCAGGGCTTTGAGGCCGAGCGCCGGGAGCACGTGGTTCAAATCGTTCGACACATGGGCTTTAAGGGTGGCGGGGTATCGAGCTTTAGCAGTTTGGAAATGGAACTGGTACAGGATGCAGATCGTTTGGATGCGTTAGGGGCTATTGGGATCGCCCGTTGTTTTTCATTCGGCGGATACAAGGGCAACCCCATCTATCAACCAGACTTTAAGCCCAATCCGGGCATGAGCAAGGAGGAGTACAAGAAGAGCAACAGCCCGAGTTTGAATCACTTTTACGAAAAGCTGTTGTTATTGAAGGACTGCATGAATACGGTGGCAGGCCGAAAAGAGGCTGAGCATCGAGACGCTTTCTTGCGTCAGTTTTTGGACGAGTTCTTTCGAGAAATGGGCGAGCGACCTGAGGGGTTTGAATGATCAGTGCGTTAGAGTAAAATTTGGGTCTCCGGCGTAAGCCACGTCATAAGTTTTGAAATTTTCTATGGTTTGCGTAACAGAATGGCCATTGGTTGTGGTTGTTCTTGTATGGCTACCCGGACTATACTCGCTGGCAACACCTACCCTCATGGTATTGTTGTATGACAATGTTGCATCATACTCTACATCATTCCAGAAAGAAGAGTTTTCAATAAATGCTGTTTGAAGTGTTTGACCTGCAAACATTTTTTTTAAAAATTTTGCAGTACTGCCTTCGTAATTATCAGCGTAATAGGCCGCTGCGTTCATGTTGAAAAATGGGCGACTGTAAGCGGAAACTCGTTTCACTGCTTCTGTAATTCCAATATCACCATTATCACTGGCTGATGATCCTGCACCCCCACAAACCGATTTGAAAATAACCAATGCATTTGGAGCCAATTGAACCTCTTCTTCTAAAGTGTAGGAAGAAATGATCTCCCCGCCGTTACCATTGAGGCACAGCCCGCCAGTTCCGTCATAACCCTTACTTGATCCATGACCCGAATAAATCAATATGTTGGCATTTTGAATGGCCGGTCTTACAATGTCCCAAGTAGCATTGTTGCCAGATAAATAGGTCACTCTGTAACCTTGATTTTGGCAAATGGCCGTTATCTCTTGTGCAGCTGAAGAATTGATGGTGCCGTCATGCCCATTAACAATTACAACTTTCAATAGTTGACCCCACAATTGAATAGGGGTCAAAAGAGCCAAGTAGCCTATTAATTTTAACAATCTCATGGTGTGAATATACAAAAAGCCACCCTTTCGAGTGGCTTTGTCTTGGTGGAGAATGCCGGAGTCGAACCGGCGACCTCTTGCATGCCATGCACGCGCTCTAGCCAGCTGAGCTAATCCCCCAAGTGGGCTGCAAATATAAAGCAATTTCGAAATCCACCAAGCGTATTATGCCGAGTAAAATTCGCAGTTTTCGCCAGGAGCCTCAAGCTCCAAAGTGGCGTGGTGTACATGCAGGTCTGACAACCCCGCACGAATCGACTGTTTGAAAGCGGCATCGTCTCCTGAAGGCCGAACCAGGTGCACAGAAAGGATGTTGAACTCCCCATCCATCGACCAAACATGCAAGTCGTGAAATCCTTGCACACCGGGCAAGCTTTTCAAATACATCTCCAATTCGACCATGTCTACGTCTTTGGGGGTGCCTTGCAAAATGACTTGGAAGACCTGTTTCAAGTTCTTGTAAACGTTGCTCAAGATGAAAACCGCAAGCCCTAGTGACATCAAGGGGTCCAGCCAAGGCCAGTCGTAAAACTTCATCAGGATGGAGCCGATGAGAATGCCCACCCAACCCAGTACATCCTCCAGCAAATGCAAACTCACTACTTGTTCGTTCAAGGAGCTGCCCTTGCGCAAACGCAGAGCGGCGATTCCATTAACCACAATGCCGAGTATAGCTAGGCCCATCATGCCTTCTTTGTTGGTGGCTTCCGGATGGATGAATCGAGGTATACTTTCGGCTACAATAAAGACGCTTCCTGCCAACAATACGAACCCATTGATGAGGGCCCCGAGAACCGAAAATCGGTGGTATCCATAGGAATATTTATGGTCGTGGTCTCGACCCGCGAGTCGCTGAAAATACCAGCTCATGCCCAGCGACAGTGTATCACCCATGTCGTGGAGGGCATCTGACAGAATGGCCACAGAATTGGTAAAAAAACCTCCTACAATTTCAATGAGGGTGAAGCCCAAATTCAGAAAAAAAGCAACCTTGATGTTCCCGGTTTCGGCGTGGCTATGCGAATGGCTGTGACCCATGAAACGAAGGTAAAAAAAAGCTATTTAAGGTTGTTAAATGATTAATTACCTTACTTGCATTATGCCTTAGGCAAATTGGGCAAATCAAATGGGCCATGGGAGCAAATAGTCAACTAATCAAGGGGTGGAAAGCCATCAAATTACTGCTTAAGTGGTTTTTTGGAATGTTGAGTCTGTTGATTTTGGTCATTTGGTCGTTTCAGCTGATCGAAGTAAACGACTACAGCCATTCAGAAGAAGCCGCATTTTATTTGAGAGACAATGGTCTTCATTTGGATATAGTCTTGAAAGAAGATTCTGTTTTTCGAGCCTATGGTTGGGGCTCGCAAGTTTTTTTTACGAAGGTTCATGAAATTGAAGATTTGACCATTCGCACGGCTTATCAATCGTTGTTTTCAGAGCCAGCATCTCTGATGCGAGTGGTTGAATTTGGTCAATTAAGAAAGTCTTGGTTGAAAGTTCGATGTTCCAATGATCAGTTAGAGATCATTGAAAAATACGTTCACGGTTCATTTACTGACAAGAAGTTTAATCATTTATATTTTCATGCCATTGGCAATTACAGTGCATTCAATACTTGTAACACTTGGGTGAATAAGGGGTTGAAAAAAGCAGGTCTTAAGGCTGTTTTTTACACTTTACTCAGCAATCCCGTGGCAGAGTTATACAACAAGCCCATTCAATGTGACCAGTAACCCATTGATGGTCGATAATAGACCCATTTTCAGCCAGGAGTATTATGTCATACTTTTGTGACATACTAGGGACGGGTCGGGCAAAATTGTCTTAGACACGGATTCAATTTCCATGCAAATACTGAACGACGAGTCACTGAAAGATCTGTTTT
>JALRLA010000133.1 GCA_023254645.1 Bacteroidia bacterium | reverse complement strand
GGAGTGAATCGAGATTCCTTCTCGGCTGTATTGGCAGGTATAGGTGTTCATCCCATTCAGTACGAGGCCAAAGGTTGCAGAGATCAAGCCATCGTGGTGGTTCGGCCTAAACCTGTGGTCATGAATGATACCATACTTTGCGAAGACCAGTCACCGTTGGGGCTATGGGCGGAAGATGTTTCCGGATTTTTTTGGGGCCCTGGTGTTCAACGCAATCCTTGGCGCTTCGATCCCGCCAAAGCTGTCGCTCAAAAGGGCAAATCCTTTGCGCTGTACACACTGGGTTATCGCAGTTCAAATGGTTGTGACAATACAATTGATATTCAAGTTGATACGCTGCCTATTTTGAAGTTCAACTTCAGTAGTCCCTACTGCTTGAAAGACTCTGTGTTCGCTATCGGAGTTCAACCGGCTGTAAGCAACCCCAATTGGATGGGTTCTGGGGCTACCCTTGTGCCATCAGGACTTGGATTTAGACCTCGCGCCGCCGGTACGGGACTTCATCGATTGTATTTGGCCTCTCAAGTGGGTGCATGCTCTTTTACTGATAGCATTCAAGTGCGTGTCTTGGATACCCTGAAGGCCGTGGTAGTACCCGCATTTGATTCGGTTTGTTACGGAGAAACCCGTTTGTTGCGGGCTAGTTCAGTGGGTGGAATCCAACCCCATCAAGTCAGTTGGTCGCACAATCAAAGTGGTTTAGCCACCTACGTGACCCCTACCCAGACCACCATCTATACCGCGACAGCCAGCGATGGGTGCAGCGATCCTGCTGTAACTCAAGTTCCTGTGGTGGTTCATCCGCGCCTGTGGTTTGATGTTTCAAGCTCCGCCCCCCAATGTTATGGACTGGAAGGGTTTGTGACCTTGGCACTCAAATCTGGACGTCCTGTTGCTCTTCGCTGGGATTACACGGCTCAGGTCAGCGATACGCTATGGGCGCCCGTAGGCGGCAAATACCGGGTGAATGCCGTCGATTTACTCAGTCAGTGCTACAGCGATACCAGCGTGGAAATTCCAGGCTATGCCGCCATACAAGCGGGCTTTTTTATGCAATTGGGTCAAGGCCAGTCTTGTTTGTCGCCCCTGTTGAACACGGTTCAGTTT
This sequence comes from Bacteroidia bacterium, assembly GCA_023254645.1. Lineage (GTDB taxonomy): Bacteria > Bacteroidota > Bacteroidia > NS11-12g > UBA955 > JALRLA01. Next base: position 6,232 of record JALRLA010000133.1, on the reverse strand, counting down.
TTCAATAGCAGCGTAGGAGCCACACAGGGTACCTGGAATTGGGGAGATGGCAGTAGCTCTGCATTCTCTCCTAGCGCCAATCCCGTTCATTCCTACGCCGGCGATTCTATACGCTACAGGGTACAACTGGCCGTAGCCAATGCCGGCGGATGCACCGATACCGCTGAGGCCATGCTCTGCTACAAAGACACCGTTATACTGTATGTGCCGACGGCATTCAGTCCCAACGACGATGGTAAAAACGATGCTCTGACCTTTCATGTTTATGGTTCTACCTTGGTGGATATTCGGATTTACAACCGATGGGGGCAAGAGATTTTTCGCTCGGATGATGCTGCCGCTCAATGGGATGGAACCTACAAAGGCGAACCTTGTCCAGAAGGTGTATATGCGGTTTACATCAAATACCGCGGTCGCAGACAAGCGCCTAGAACCTATGCCGGTACCATCACCCTATTAAGGCCAAAGCCATAGTACCTTTGAGGCATGTTGGCTCATTATTGGTATTACCAAATATGGAGCAATCGCTTAAAGCGAATGCTGCTGGGTCAATCCCTGCTGTATGCCATTAGTTTTGACAAAGACAACCTGTATCTCGAGTTTGAATCGGGAGTGCTGTGGTGTCGTTTCGTTCAACAAGAACTTTGGTTTCAGTGGTTGGTAGATGTTCCGAGTCGGAATGCCAAGAAGAAAAACGGACAAGTTCAATTCAAAGAATTGCATGGCAACCGTGTAGAATCGATTCAATGCCTGGCTTTTGACCGTTTTCTGGAAATTCGTTTCGATTCGGGCTTGATCTTGGGATTCAAAGGATTTGGGCGACAGTCCAATATACTGCTAAATGAAAAGGATGAGGTTTTGTCCATGTTTCGTTTATCGTGCAAAGGCGATTGGGATTTTTCTTGGCCAAATAGTGCTTCTCTTGACCACCTACCTATCGGCAATGAGGAGAGCTGGCAAGATTTCTTACAGAAACGCCGCAGTCCTGAAAGCATCAAAAATACTTTTCCTTTTGAGGCCGCTTCAAAGGGAGATTTGCCCTCTATTTTCAACTGGTTGAACCGATTGTCTGATGCTCACCTTGATGAAGAGGTAGTGCTCATTCTCGATGTCTGGGATCATTGGCAGTTGCCAGAAGAAACCTTGAATTGGGCTCGGAGCCTCATGTTCGAGCGGGAAAAGGCTCAACGCATGGCGCAATTGCAACAGCGCATTCGACAATTACAGGCCTTGGTGAACAAATCCAAGAATCGCTTGGAAGAACTTGAAAACCGACGTTCTTACCGCGAACTGGGTGATTTGATTTTGGCTCATGCTCACCACTTGAAACAGGGTATTTCCAGTGCGAGAATTCCCGACTTTTATACGGGAGAACAATTGAGGATCAAATTGGATCCCGAACTCAATGCAGCAGATAACGCGAAACGCTATTACAAGAAAGCTCAAAATCAGCCTTTGGAGATGCAAGAAAGGCGTCTCCAGATCAGTCGGTCTGAGGAATCATTGGGGCAATGCAAACTCGAACTTGAGCAATGGGAAAAAGCCGTTGCCTTCAAGGATATCAAAGGTCTTAGGCCCAAGCGAAATGAACCTTCTGCCGCAGCAGAGGTCAATAATCGACCTTTTAAAGTATTGGATTGGGAGGGTTACCAAATATGGATGGGTAAAAGTTCTAAGTCAAACGATGAGTTGTTGAGGGCTTCCAGTAAGAATGATCTTTGGTTTCATGCCAAAGGGGTAACGGGCTCTCACGTGTTGATTCGCCGTACCGGCCAAGAATTCAATACGGCTGTTATAGAACACGCTGCGCAATTGGCTGCTTTGCACTCAAAGGCCAAACACCAAGGATTTGTGCCCGTGCAAATGGCCTTGAGAAAATTCGTCATCAAGCCTAAAGGGGCAGCCCCTGGAGAGGTATTGGTTCAAAAAGAGCAGGTTGTGGATGTGTACCTCAATTGAGGTTGTTGGCTGAATTCAAACACAGTTGAATATGCGCCAAGTGATGGTCTCCGTGCCAGGCATACAGGGCAATGAATTGCGCCAAACTGATGCTGCTCCCGCGTTCGGGATGATACAGGCTAGCCGCCAGCACAGAGGGGTCTCCCTTCAAAGCATTCAATAGCAACAGGGACCAGCGTTGGTGCAATCCCATGAGCATCAAGTAAGAGGATTCATACGAAAAATCGTAATCACCGGTTTGGCTCCAAGCGTTTTCGTCATAGGTTTGAACGGTGTCAGCTGTTTTGGCCAAAATATGCTTGCATCGAATAAAGGCTTGCATGTGGCTGTCGGCCAAATGGTGAATCACTTCTTGTGCGGTCCAAGACCCCTCTCGATACTGAGCCTTGAGCATCTCATCACGTTTTTCCGTATTGAGCAACTTGGCCAGCTTGTTGGGCATGTCTTGAATGCGAACCACGGCTCCCAATAGTTCCTCAAGACTAAAATCTTGATCCCAATTGAATGACCCAATGGGGTATTTGAGGTTCTCCATTAACGATCAATTCGGTCAAAACCAGTGTAAGGCACCAAGACATCGGGAATGCGTATGCCTTTTTCGTCTTGATTGTTTTCCAATAGGGCGGCTACAATGCGAGGCAAGGCCAAGGCTGATCCATTCAAGGAGTGAGCCAATTCGGTTTTTCCTTCTTCATTCCGGAATCGGCACTTCAAACGATTGGTTTGGAAAGTCTCAAAGTTGGATACAGAGCTGCATTCCAACCAGCGCTCCTGAGCGGCGCTCCATACTTCCAAATCGTAGGTCTTAGCGCTTGTAAAGCCCATGTCCCCACCGCAGAGTAGCAACAGGCGATAGGGCAATCCTAGTTTCTGTAAAAGGCCTTGAACATAGTTTTGCATTTGCTCCAAGGTTTGGTCGGAGTCTTGCGGCTTGACGATTTGAACGATTTCTACCTTGTCGAACTGATGCAGGCGATTCAAGCCTCTCACGTGAGCGCCATAACTTCCAGCTTCTCGGCGAAAACAGGGTGTGTAAGCTGTGTTCTTGACGGGTAGTTGGCTGTGGTCCAACAGGGTGTTTCGGTACAAGTTGGTGACTGGAACCTCTGCGGTTGGGATCAGGTACAAATCGTCCAATCCCGCGTGGTACATCTGGCCTTCTTTGTCAGGCAATTGACCCGTTCCGTATCCAGAATCGGCATTGACCAAATGCGGTACTTGCATTTCGGTATAGCCCTCCGTCCCTGCTTCGTTCAGGAAGAATTGTATCAAGGCTCGCTGCAGAATAGCACCTTTGCCTTTGTAGACAGGAAAACCTGCGCCTGTAATTTTAACACCCAATTCAAAATCAATGATTCCCAATTCTGAGGCCAATTCCCAATGGGGTTTGGCTTCAGCATGCAATTGGGGGTGCTCGCCCCATTCCAATACGGTTTGATTGTCTTCAGCGTCTTTGCCAGCAGGTACATCCAACTGAGGGGCATTAGGTAAAGAAACCAGCAAATCTCTTACTTTATTGTCACTCAAAGTAAGATCTTCCTCTTGGTTCTTAATCAATTCTTTAAGATTGAAAGATTCGACTTTTTTCTGGTCGGCTAATTCCCGTTGGCCGCTTTTGTACAACTGACCAATTTCACCCGCCAATTGATTGGCCTTGGCTTGGTTTTGTTCCAGTTCAAAACGCAACTTTCGGTTGGATTCATCGGCACTCAATAAAGCGTGAATCGCATCTTTGGCATCAATGCCGCGCAGTTTTAGGCGCTCAATGATGGTGTCGGTTTCTTGGCGTATGGTTGTCAGTTGCAACATGAGTGGCAAAAATCGCGCTTGTTGCCTGCATTAGCAACCCATTAAAGTCACTTTGTTTTAATGCCCAAACTCAGGGCCAATTTTTGGCAGTATGCCAGCGATTCTTCGAGCGTATTGCCGATGGTACCTTCCAAAATAGCCTCACGAGTGGCGTCTTTCAATTGCCCAATTTGTTGAGGCTTGTTGATGTGGAAGTGTTGCATGATATCATGGCCCGTTAGAACGGGTTGCCAATTGCGTAGCTCGTCTCGCTCGCGTACGTCTTGAATTTTGTCATACACCTTTTGAAGGTTCTCCAAATGCCGTTGAACCTTTCGCTCGTTTTTACTAGTGATGTCTGACTGGCACAGCAGCATGAGGCTATCGATGTCCTCTCCTGCTTCTACGATTAGTCGGCGAACAGCTGAATCGGTAACGATTTCTTGAGACAGCACAATGGGCCGCAAATGCATGGCCACCATTTTCTCGACAAATTTCATTTTGTCGTCTAAGGGCAAGCGCATTCGGCGAAATATCCCCTTGACCATTCGGGCCCCTCGGTCTTCGTGTCCATGAAAGGTCCACCCCACTTTGGGCTCAAAACGCTTTGTGGCCGGCTTGGCTATATCGTGCAAGATGGCCGCCCATCTGAGCCATAGATTATCGCTCAGTTGGCACAATTGGTCCAGCACTTGAAGCGTGTGGTAGAAATTGTCCTTGTGTGATTTGCCACCGATGGTCTCAATCCCTTGCATGGCTGCCAATTCGGGGAAAATGATGTGGAGCAACTTGCTGTCGAAAAGCAGATTGAATGCTTTGCTTGGGGTGTCTCCCATGATCATGGCATTCAATTCGTCTGCGATCCGTTCAGCCGATACAATTCGAATGCGCTCCGCATTATGAATGATAGCCTGCCAAGTAATGGGGTCTATTTGGAAATCCAAGCGAGCGGCAAAGCGAATGGCCCTTAGCATGCGCAAGGGGTCGTCCGAAAAGGTGGTGTTGGGGTCTGTCGGTGTGACCAGTCGGCGATCTTGAATGTCTTGCACGCCCCCAAATGGATCTAGCAAATCTCCATAATCATCGCTATTGAGCGATAGATAAAGGCTATTGATGGTAAAGTCCCTGCGAAGCTGGTCATCTTCCAGTGATCCACTTTTAACCAAAGGGTTTCGACTTTCCCGGTTGTAGCTCTCTTTGCGGGCACCAATGAATTCGATGACGTAATCTCGGTATTTGATTTGGGCTGTCCCAAAATTTTTAAATACGGCCAGACTGCAGTCTTTTCCTAATTCAAGACTCAGATCTTTGGCCGCGTCTACTCCCGACCCCAAGACAACAATGTCAATGTCCTTGGAAGGTCGATTTAAGATGAGGTCACGTACAAATCCACCGACAACCCAAGCAGGTCGATTCTGCTTTTGGCAGACCTTTGCGATGCGTTTGAAAAGGGCTTGTTCAAGTGGATTTTGCACCAAACAAAGATACTTACCTTTGCTTCGATGCTGGCCGAACGAACCCAAATTATCGCATTTTTCGCCTTGATTTTCGGGGTCTATGTGATGATGATACCCATGGAGCATACGGCTGATGCCTATGGATATGCCGCTGCTATGGGTCGCGGAGAGCTATGGAGCCCGCATCACCTCCTCTATCAACCTTGGACCTTGGCTTTGTCTCAACTCTGGTTGTGGACGGGTGTCGAGCCCATATTCCTGTATTCGTTGATGAATTCGCTGGCTATGGTGTTGTCCTTGCTGGTGGTTTATGAGCTCTTGCCTCAGCGCATTGACAGGCGTTGGTGGGTTGTTGTGGTAGCCTTTTGCTTTGCTACGCTGCGATTTGGAACCGAGAACGAAACTTACGCCTGGCCCCTGTTTTTCTCCTTGTGGGGCACGGAGCGATTGATGAATGGAAATGGGTTCTTGGCTGCGTTCTTGCTTGCCGTTGCGGTTCTGTTTCACCAAATTCATCTGTTCTGGTGTTTGGCTCTGTGCGTGTATGCATGGCGAACCGGTCGCTGGCAATTCAAGTGGTTTTATTTGGGGTTGTTGGCCTCTGCTGCCTTCGTAGTTTATGTGTACAGCGAATTGGCCGTCCGACAGGGATATTCCCTGTGGATGTATGCCACCCACGATGCTCAAGAGGGATTGGTTGATTTTCGCTGGGGCCCCAAGGCCATTGCCTTGTCGTTGATCAATCTGGTTCGCAGTTTTGTCCAGGTGCATGCCAGCACCTTGGCCTTGTTCGATACTCCTTGGATTCTCGTTTTTGTGCTAGCGGGTTTGTTGATGGGCTCTGGGTTGTTGGTTGGGATCAAGCCCCGAGCTTTTCAGAAAGCAATGTGGAACAGGCCCTTTGTCTGGGTCCTGTTGTTTCAATTCGCTTTTGCAGTCTTTTCGCAGGGAAATGCGGAGTTCATAGTCATGATTCCCGTATTGTTGGTTTTGGAGTGGGCTCAACAAAACCGTCGTCAAACGCATTG